>DATJFA010000514.1:0-2046 GCA_035496015.1 Terriglobales bacterium
CAGCCGGAAGCGGTCTGCGGTCCAACCCAGAGCAGCCATCGCGCGGCTGCGCTGCGGCGTTTGCTCCCCGGTTCTCTCACTACCGGCCGCAATGCACATTGCAGGCTTGGCATGCTGTTGTGCGTCGGCTGGCGGCAGTTCCGGCCACTGCCACGGGCGCAGCAATTTGCCGCCTTGCAGCAGCAGCAATTCACCCGGCCCCAGCCTTTGCCGTTCCACAACGCGCTTGCCCTGGAGGTCGGCAATGCCAACCTCGGAGCCGACCACGACCAGGCCGTCCGCGGTCAAGGTGTAACGCAGAGGCCGCAGCCCATTGCGGTCGAGCTTCGCGCCCACGGCGGAGCCGTATGTGAAGACCAGCGCGGCCGGCCCGTCCCAGGGCTCCTGCCGGCGTGCTTGGGCCGCGAGGAAATCCCGTACCGGCGCCGGCATTTGCAGGCTGTCGTTCTCCCATGCCGGCGGCACCAGGGTCAAAGCAGCGGCGGCCGCGGGAAGGCCCTGCCGCAAGTAAAGTTCCAGTGCGTTATCCAGGCTGGCGGAGTCGCTGACGCCCGGCTCCAGCAGGCGAACTTGCTCGGAAAGCTCCAGGCGACGCCGCCACTGCCCTTCGCGCGCCCGCATCCAGCGCCGATTGGCGCTGATGGTATTGATTTCCCCATTGTGCGCAGCGAAGCGAAACGGCTGCGCCAGCGCCCAACTGGGCTGAGTGTTGGTGGAATAGCGCTGGTGAAAAATCGCGAACCAGCACTGGAAGCCGGGATTGCTCAGGTCGAGGTAGAAGGCGGGCAACTGATCAGGCGTGACCAGCCCCTTGTAAACCACGGTCCTGGAGGAGAGCGAACAGAAATAGGCGCCCGGCGGAAAAAGAGCCTCGGCATGCTTGCGCATGCGGAACAGGCGCATCTCCAGTTCGTCGCCGGAGCTGCCGTCAAGCGCGGCCAGGAAAAACTGTTCTATGAGGGGGAGGGTATCGCGTGCCCGCGGACCCAGGATGGACTCGTCGGTGGGAACGGGACGAAAGCCCACGCACTGCAACCCGTGCGCCGCGGCGGCGTGCTCAATGCATCGCCGCGCTGTTTCGGCAGCTTCAGGCCGCAAAAATGCCATGCCCAAGCCGAAGGTTGGGGGCAGCTCCAGGCCGGCGTTGCCAGCCCAGGCGCGAAAAAAGGCTTCCGGAATCGGCAGCAGCAGGCCGGCGCCATCGCCGCTGCGGCCGTCGGCATCCATGCCCCCGCGGTGGGCCAGGCGCAACAGCGCCTCGAGCCCCCTTTCCACGATCTGGTGCGACGCCCGCCCGTCCACTTGGGCGACAAAGCCGACACCACAGGCGTCGTGATCCACATCCGGCATGGCACATGAATACGGTGAAAGGCTTGTGAAAGTACAATCGAAAATTTCGATGATGAGAATGGAATTTTCCGGGCGAAGAAATTCCGACAGGATGCCGTGAGCGGGGACGCAAATTCCTTGCTAACTTATGCCAGCGTAGCGCGTCTACCTTAAACAAGGGTAGAATGCCTACCATGGCAGCCAGGAACACCTCGAGTAAGACCGATCTTCTGCAGGGCACCTTGGATATGCTCATCCTGCGCACACTCCTCTTTGGCCCGGCACACGGGCATCAGATTGCCAGGCACATACAGCGAACCACCGACCACGTCCTGCAGGTGGAACACGGCTCCCTGTACCCGGCTCTGCACCGCATGCAGCGCAAGGGCTGGATTGCCGCGAAATGGGAGATGTCGAAGGAGCGAAATCGCGAGTTCAAGTATTACCGGTTGACTCCGGCGGGAAGACGTCAGCTCTCCCAGGAAGAATCGCGGTGGAAGCAACTGGCGGCGGCCGTGGCACGAGTGATGTGGTCTGGGCGGGAAGGTGAAGTATGAATGCCTGGAATTGGCTTAGCTGCCGGTTCGCGCGAGTTTGGCCAGGCCGGAATCGCATGCCGGATCTGCAGCGGGAACTGGAATCGCACCTGGCAATAGAAGCCGAAGAGCAGCAGGAATCCGGTGTGCCGACTGAGGAAGCGCGGTATGCCGCGCGCCG
>DATJFA010000515.1:0-3334 GCA_035496015.1 Terriglobales bacterium
TGGAATCGGGGCTAGCGATTTGCCGCGGCGAGAATAAGCGAATGCCAGCGATGCCAGAATCGCAACCAGTATGAGTTCGCTGGTGATAAATGCGCTCCTGTGCGGGCCCACAATCACCAGCCAAAGGAAGAACCACAGAGAGGTCGCTCCCAATCCCAGGCCCATGGACAGGAAGAGCAGGAGCGGCAATTCCAGGCGGGCGTTGCAGGCGTGGGGACGGAGCAGCCAGGCGATGGCGAGACCGATGCCCAGCGCGATCAGAAGCGACCCGCCGAGCAGCATTACGGAGCGTTCCTTTTCAGCAACAGCACGCCCTCCCCAAGATCTTCCCGCACGGCATAGTGTCGGTCCAGAAATGAAGGGGGAGGGCCTGAGGGGAAGTCCGCAATCAGCGGGTCACAATCAGGGACCGTGCGAACCACCAGCGGCGCCAGCGCATAGCGGGCCAGGAAAAAATCTTTTTTGGCGGCCTCGGTGCTGTTGAAGTCCGGAACATAACAAATCACGCCGTGCGGGGGCAGGACTCGCCGGGCGCGCGCGAAGCGCCCTTCATAGGCGCTTACCTCGTCAGGTGCGCGCCGTGATGATAAGGGCGGCGATTGCTGCAGCAGTCTATAGCTGGAAAGCAGTGCTCCGCCAATCAACAAGGCCAGCCCTGCGAAAAGCCGGAGCTTCACGAACCAACCTGAATGGAGAAATCGCAACCGACACTCCTCCGGCTCGACTGCAATTTACGCCCGGACGAACTTCTGGCCCACTCATCCCGCCGCGTACGCGCCTTTGCCGGCTGCATTGCGCACAAGGTTCAAAAAAGCAGCGGCTGCCTGGCTCAGCGGGCGGCGGCGGGAATGGAACGCATCAATGCTGCGCTGCTCCGGTTCCGCATCCACGATCTCAACCGCCATCAGCGTGTTGCGGCGCAGTTCGCGGGCCACGGCCAGATGCGGGAGAAAGGCCAATCCCAGCCCCCGCTCTACCATCTTCTTCGCCGTTTCGATCGCTTCTACTTCCAGCACCACGTTGGGCACCAGGCCGTAGCGGCGGAACATTCCCTGGCTGAGCATCCAGTCGCTGGAGTTGCGGTCGTAAAAAATCAGCGGCCAGGTGGCCACCTCCTCCAGGCGGGCGCGCCGCGGCAGTTTGGGTTTCTGCACTGCGCGGCGGATGAGCAGCAGCGGATCCTCGCGCAAGCTCAGGGTTTCCAGTTCCGGGTGATGCAGCGAGCGGGCGATGCCGATCTCCGCCTCCCCGCTCAGCACCAGTTCCAGGACTTCCTTGGAGTGCCCGGAGCGCACCGTCACCATGATCTTGGGGTGCTTTTCCTGGAAATGCTTGAGCACGTCGGGCAGGAAATACTGGCAAATGGAGAGGCCGGCGGCGACCTGCAGCGCGCCTCCGGTAAGTGGACGCAATTCGTGAACCGCCTGCCGGGCCAGGGCGGCGGCGCGCAGCAATTGCTCCGCGTGTGGGCGCAGGGCCCGGCCCGCGGGAGAAAGCGCCAACTCGGGCCCGCCGCGCTCGAACAGCGGAACGCCCAGCGATTGTTCCAGCGCCTTAATGCGCGCGCTTACCGCCGGTTGGCTGACGCGCAACGCTTCCGCGGCTCGATGAAAGCCGCCAAACGTCGCTACCGCCAGAAAGGTTTCGACCTGGTCCAGTTCCATGTGCTTGCCAGAGGTCCAGTCCAGTATGGCCGCATTATGCCTCTTGATAAAGCTTTTTTATCAGCCGCCGGGAGGCACACCCTGCGGCGGTGCATAACGCCGGGCCTGCAGCCGGAGTCGCAGAACGTGAGCGAAACACTTGTGGCGCGGGCGCCCTCGCCCGCGACTTGTTAGTATCGGCATCTCTGGGGTTGTACTCAGGCCTTCCCGGCCACTGACCTCTTTCACCCGGCTCTGCGCAGCGTCAGCAGCGTGATCTCCGGCGGCACCCCCAGGCGGAGTGGCGTGCCGATGGTGCCCAGGCCGCGGCTTACGTACAGGGAAGCATGGCGCCTGCTGAACGTTGCGGCCGCATCTCCGGTCAGCGGGACCTGATAAAGGCCGGCAATGTATTTGGTAATGAAGCGCGCGGGGCTGATGCGGTGATCGAGGATTTCCACCTGCACTTGCCCGCCGTGAGTATGCCCGGCCAGCATCAGGTCAATGCCCAGCTCAGTGGCTCGGCGAAAAGCGTTGGGATTATGGGAGAGCAGAAGGTTCGGCATATCCTGGCGCACCAGCGCTTCCACCCCTGCCAGCATGGGAGGGCTCTGGCTCCGGAACCAGTGCTGCCGCTGATAGTCCACGCCAATCAGGTTGAATTTTGCCCCCCGCCAGGCGAGTTGCGCGTTTTCCTGGCGCAGCATGGTCATGCCGTGCTGGCGAAAGAGCAACGCAGCCTCGTCCTCAGTATCGGTGTAGATTTCGTGGTTGCCGTTGCAGCCCCACGCACCCAGCGGCGCGCGCAGACGCCCGAGTTCGGCCACGCAGGCAGCCAGCGGATCGCCGCGCCCGGTGAGCAGGTCGCCGGTGATCATGATTATGTCGCAGGCGAGTTGCTGCGCCTTATCCACGATGCGCCGGACCTGAGCGATGGGCATGTAGTTGCTGGCGTGAATATCGCTGAGTTGCAGGATGCGCAACCCATCGAGCCCAGGCGGGAGGCCCGCAATGGGCACATCCACCCGGAATACTGCAAAATCGAACCGCTCAACGGCAAAGCCATAGAGCGCGCCCGCCAGTGGCAGCCCGCCGGCAGCGTAGGTGGCGGCGCGAAGGAAGTAGCGGCGCTGCGGGTCGTGAAGCGGATCGCTGAGCCCAGTTGCCCGTTTCCGCAGCACAGAGGCCCCCGTAATCCACAGCCGATCAATGCCGCGCACCAGGCAGATAGCCAGATACCCGACGATGGACCAGGTGAACCACAGCGCGAGGAATTCAGAGGACCAGCGCGAAATGCGGGGCGTCGGCCAGCCACCCCTCCCGAAGGCCGCGAAACGTTCTACTACCGCAAGAAGCAGCAGAATTCCGGTTACGTTCCACAGGAGGCGCAACACGGCGCGCCAGCGCGGCTGCCCTACCGCGGTTATTGCCCGGCGGGCGCTGCGCAACCAGTACCGCTGCGAGAGGTAGAGCGCAACCAGGAAGAGGATGGGAATACAAATCCGCAGGGCCGAAATGCTCATGCCATCAACTTACCATGCGAGGTTTACGACCGATCCACTCTTGCCATCACCTCGGGGGTATAGCGCTCGCCGGCAATGGCTGACTCGGGCAGGTCTTCGCGAATCCGCGCCAGGTCCGCCGGCGTCAGCCGCACCTGCTGCGCGCGCCAGTTTTCTTCCAGGTGATTG
>DATJFA010000516.1:0-3740 GCA_035496015.1 Terriglobales bacterium
GGTGAATCATGTTTGTAATACTCCCACCTTAAACTCCGCCACGTCGGGATTCAGAGCGGCCGCTTCCAAAGCCTCGATCAGCGCCGGGCGCGTTTCCACCGGGTCAATAATCTTGTCAATCCACAGCCGGGCGGCGCCGTAGCGCGGGTCCTGCTGCTCGTCGTAGGTCTTCTTCACCGCGTCGAACAGCTCGCGCTTTTCCTCGTCGCTCAGCTTCTTGCCGCCGCGCTCCAGCTGCTTGATTTTGATTTCCACCAGGGTGCCGGCGGCCGATTCGCCGCTCATGACGGCGTAGCGGGCGCTGGGCCAGGCAAATACGAAGCGTGGGTCGTAAGCCTTGCCGCACATGGCATAATGCCCGGCGCCGAAAGAGCCGCCGATAATCACGGTGATTTTCGGCACCACGGAATTGGAGACCGCGTTCACCATCTTGGCGCCCGCCTTGATGATGCCGCTCCACTCCGCATCGCGGCCGACCATGAAACCGTTCACGTCGTGCAGGAAGATGAGTGGCACCAGGTTCTGGTTGCAGTCCATGATGAAGCGCGCGGCCTTCTCTGCCGACTCGGTGTAAACCACGCGGCCAAATTCCACCCGCTTGTGGCCCTGCTCGTCCACCTGCTGCTGATGTTGCGGCTGGTTGGCCACAATGCCCACGGCAAATCCGCCAATGCGGGCGTAGCCGCAGGCCACAGTCTTGCCGTATTCGGCCTTGTATTCGTCGAAGCGGCTGGCGTCCACCACCCGGGCGATCACCTCTTTCATGTCGTAGGGGCGGGCAGGATTGGCTTCGTAGATGCCATAGAGCTCCTCCGGGGAGTAGCGCGGCGGCTCCGTTTTCATGCGGTCGAAAGGAGAGCGGGTGCGGTGTCCCATCTTCTCCACCAGGGAGCGGATGCGGGCGATGCACGCCTCATCGCTGGACTCGCGGTAGTCCACCGTGCCGCTGATGGCAGCGTGCATTTTGGCGCCGCCCAGTTCTTCGGCGGAAACCTGCTGCCCGATGGCGGCCTGCACCAGCGCCGGACCGGCCAGGAAAAGGCCGCTGCCTTCGGTCATCAGTACGTTGTCGCACATCACGGGCAGGTAGCCGCCCCCGGCCACGCACATGCCCATGATGGCGGCAATCTGGGGAATGCCCATGGCCGACATAACGGCATTGTTGCGAAAGACGCGGCCAAAGTCGTCCGTGTCGGGGAAAACGTCCTCCTGCAGCGGCAGGAAAACGCCGGCGGAGTCCACCAGGTAGACAGTGGGAATGTGGTTGTCAATAGCGATGTTCTGCGCGCGGATGACCTTTTTCGCGGTCATGGGGAAGAAGGCGCCGGCTTTCACCGTGGCGTCGTTCACGATGAGCATGAACAGGCGGCCGTGAATACGGCCCAACCCGGTCACAACGCCCGCGGCGGGCGCCCCGCCCCACTCTTCGTACATGCCGTAAGCGGCGTAAGTCCCAAGTTCAAACAGTTCTGTTCCGGGGTCGAGCAACAGCGCGATGCGCTCGCGGGCGGTGAGGCGGCCCTTCTTGTGCTGCGACTCGATGGCTTTGGAGCCGCCGCCTTGGGCGATGTTTTCTTCTTCATTGCGCAGGCGGGTGACAAGTTCGGCCATGGCTCGCATGTTCTTTTCGAACCGCTGCGAGGTGGGGTCAATGGTGGTAAGAAGCAAATTGTCGGCAGCTTCGGAAGCGGGCTTGGCACGGTCAGGCATGGGATCAGGTACGCAAACTATTTACGGTAATACAGGCGAGGGAGGGGGAGCAAACCGGCGGAAATGGCTTTTGGCACTTAGTACTTGGCTTTTGGTCGCGAAGGATTGTTTCATGTGGCACAAGACCTCACGGCCAAGTGCCAAATGCTAACCGCCAACTGCGGGCTGCTGATGTCTGTCGATTGCCCAGGCTATTGGGTCGTTCGCCACCGCGTGCACAAGGCCGATCCGCAGGGCTTCCTTGGCGCTGACCTTCTCTGCCCCGACAAACATTTCGAGCGCGCGGGCCTTGCCGATCAGGCGGGGCAGGCGTTGCGTGCCGCCCCATCCGGTGATCAGCCCCAGGGCAGCACCACGATGGCCGAAGACGGCGTGCGGGGAGGCCACCCGGCAATGGCAGGCCAGCGCCAGGTCCAGCCCGCCACCCATGCATTAGCCGTGAATGACCGCGCAGACAGCCGCAGGGAAGCCGGCAATAGTATTCATCAGTTCTTGCCCGGTGCGGGAGAACTCCAGAGCCTCAGGGCCGGTGACAGCGGCAATTTCCTGCAGATCGGCGCCGGCGGAGAAGAACTTGTCGTTGCCGGTGATGATGAGGGGCCGGGCATCGCGGGCGAGTTCGCGCATGGCAGCGCTAAGCTCCAGAACGCACACACGGGTCAGGCGGTTGGTGCCGTCGGCGGAGCAGAGCCGCAGAACGCGGACGCCGTCCTTTGCCTGAACTTCGAAGCAGGTTTTCAAGAAGCACTCAGCATTAAGCGGTCAGCACTCAGCTCCCGAACTTTGTCGGCTGAGTGCTGATTGCTGAATGCTAAGTGCTGGTGCTCAGCCAGCGCTCCACCTGCTTCCCATCCTCGCTCAGCTCGAAATTTCCCACGCGCACGGCCTCGCCCAGAATGCGGTGGCTGTCAGGATCGCGGGCCACCCGCGAAATCCACTGCCGGCCCACGTCGTACTGATTGGGCGTGAACCACTTCTGGGGCACCACCTCGACCAGCCCCGCATGGGGATAAAGAACGTAGATGGCGTAGGCGGCGTCATCGCGCGTGCGCGCTGGATAGGAGGTGAGCAGCAGCAGTTCGTCCAGAGCACGAAAAGGTTCCGGCACCTCCACCTTGTGCACGCCTTCGGGCAGTGTCGAGCTGATTTCGAATTCAGCCAGAGGTTCGGTGGCGGAGTAAACGCGCTCGGTGGACTGCTTGAACCAGCCCACGATATCCACAAAAGAGAACGCCTTGAGCTGGTCGGGATCGAAGCACAGCAGTCGCACGGTGCGCGGCTCCGGGCACCAGATGCCTAACATTTTGGACGGGAGGTTGAAGGCGCGGCAGTAGGTGTTGAGCGCCAGTCGCGGCGTGTGCGGTTCCTGCGCCAGGCCTAGCGTGACCAGGTACGGGAGTTCGCCCTCATCGCCGTGGTAGCGCCACTCAAACTCCTGCCCGGAACTGGCTTCCGGCGGCGGGAAGGTCTTCCAATGCCAGGGAGCAGGCCCGATGGCATTCTCGATCAGTTCGCGTTGGCGGGATGACAGCAATTGGCATTTAGCAGTTAGCTCTTAGCCCGTCAGCCTTCCGGTGTTTACAGCAAGCTGCGCGGGCTAAATGCCAAATGCTAATTGCTAACGGCTGTTTTATGCGGCCGCACATGGCCGCGAATGAACTCCACAATTTCGTCCATGGAAGTGCCGGGCTGGAAAATGCCACCCACGCCGGCTTTCTTCAGTCCTTCCATATCCTGGTCGGGAATGATGCCGCCCAACAGCACCAGCACGTCGTCCATTTTGTTCTGGCGCAGCAGTTCCATCACCCGGGGGACGATGGCGTTATGCGCGCCGGAAAGAATGGAGAGGCCGATGACGTCCACGTCTTCCTGCAGGGCGGCTGTGACCACCATCTCCGGAGTCTGGCGCAGGCCGGTGTAGATGACCTCCATGCCGGCATCGCGCAGGGCGCGGGCGATGACCTTGGCGCCCCGGTCGTGGCCGTCCAGGCCGGGTTTGGCCACCAGCACACGGATTTTGCGGTCGTCGG
>DATJFA010000517.1:0-5485 GCA_035496015.1 Terriglobales bacterium
AAGCCGGTTGGGGCGCGACTGCCCAGGTGTGTGCCAGCCACAAAATGCCCGATATGCAGCAAAGTACTGAGCAGCATCGGCAGCATTGCTCGATGGCCCACATGACCAACCCCAAACCGGCTACACTGATCACCTCCATTCTGCAGCATACGGAGTCGGGCACCAGCCTGGAACCGGTCTCTACGCGTGTACCCATGCTGATGACCACAGCCGGAAAGTGGCGCCTGATGTTTCATGGCGAAGCCTTCGTTAACGAACTGCAGCAGAGCGGCCCACGTGGTGGGGACAAAATTTTCTCCACCAACTGGTTCATGCCCATGGCGCAGCGCGACCTCGGTCCCGGCCAGTTGACGTTGCGTACTATGCTCAGCCTGGAACCCGCTACTGTCACAGACCGGCGCTACCCGGAGCTGTTTCAGCAGGGGGAAACCGCGCTCGGCCGGCCCATCGTGGACGGCCAGCATCCGCATGATCTGTTTATGGAACTGGCGGCGTTTTATGACCTCAAGCTAGGAGAGCACGCGCTGCTTTCGTTCTATGGCGCGCCCGTGGGCGATCCCGCGATGGGGCCAGCCGCCTACCCGCACCGGGCTTCCGCGGCAGAAAATCCCGTGGCTCCGCTCGGACACCACCTGGAAGATTCCACCCATATAGCAGACGACGTAGTCACCGTGGGCCTGAGTTACCGCAGGGTGCGTTTCGAAGCCTCGGGGTTCCATGGCCGCGAACCCGATGAGGACCGTTGGGACTTGGACGCCGGCAAGATTGATTCCTGGTCTACACGGCTGACCGTCAACCCGGCGCAGAATTGGAGCCTGCAGTATTCGCTTGCTCATCTTATCAGCCCGGAGGCAGTCCATCCTGGCGAGGATGTGCGCCGCATGACAGCGTCGGTGATGTATACGCGGCCTGTCGCGCGGGGCGACTGGTCTACGACTCTGCTTTGGGGCCGTAACAGCGACCTGAACGGGCATCAAGTGTTCAACGGATACCTGGCGGAATCAACCTTGCATTTTCTCGATCGGAACAATATCTGGGGCAGGGTGGAGAATGTGGACCGCACCAGCGATCTGCTCCTGGGCGGGGCTCCCGAGCCGCCGAATACGCCGGAGCGCTTCCTGGCCCGCGTTCAAGCGTACACGGCCGGGTACGATCGCGAATTTCCCTGGGTGCGGCACGTTTCCACGGCGCTCGGAGGTCAGGTGACCTTTTATGGAAAGCCAGCATTCTTGACTTCCATCTATGGCGCGCACCCCGTTGGGATTTTGTTGTTCGTGCGCTTCCGACCCGCCAATCGCATGCACTGAGCTTTGATGGAGACGTAACTTGTCAGGTCTCCTGCGTGTGCCGGCCCTCTTCCGGCTTCAATTCCACCACCACACCGTCCCCCCAGCCATATTTCTCTTTCGATAGCTGCTGCACGTCGCCGTGCAGTTCGGGTTCAGCATTTGGATTGAGGATGCGTGCGGTGGCAGCAAACCCCTTCTCTCCCAGTCGTACCGTGACTTGAGCATTGGCCTTGACGTTCTGCACCCAATGGCTAGTGGGGTATTCAGCGATCACGTAGTAGCACCCGTTTTTGCGCGTGAACCAGATCTCAATTTCGCGGGGCAGGCTGGTGCTTCGCCCGATAGTGGTCAGGTAGAGATACTCGGGGTCCGTGTTGTTGGGCATGGCCGGCGGTAGAGACGCAACTTGTTGCGTCTGGACTCTACTTGAAGCGAGCCGACGTTACAAAGAGGTCTCCTGATGCCGTTTTGATGCTCTCGCGCTTTCGAAGGAAACATCTTCGAGGCTGCTGTGACCACTTGTCGGCGGCAACAGCGCGCATCCTGCTCACATCTCAGTTAAGCGGTAACTTGGTCTGCCGGTGAAACGGTGAAGCTTACTATTTTCGGCCTCGCGCTCTCATCTTCCTGGGGAAATGGACATGCTACCCCCTACCGTGCGTTGCTGCGCGGCCTGCAGCGCCTGGGGCACCAGTGCGTTTTTTACGAAAAGGATGTGGAGTACTACTACTGGCGGCGTGATTTCGCCTCCTGTGACTACTGCGAGCTAGTGCTCTATCCGGAATGGCAGGCGGTACGCGCCCGCGCCCTCGCCGACGCTGCCAGGTCCGACGTTGTCATAGTTGGAAGCTATTGCCCTGAGGGAGCCCGCATTGGGGAGGAAGTGCTGGGCCTGCACGGTCCGCTGCACGTTTTTTACGACCTGGATACGCCGGTCACGCTGGAAAATCTTCAGGGCCGAGGCGTGGAGTACCTGGCGGCCGGGCAAATTCCCGACTACGATCTTTATCTTTCTTTCACCGGCGGCGAAATTTTGCGCGAACTCGAAACTGCCTGGGGCGCGAGGCGTGCGCGGCCCCTCTATGGATGTGTGGACCCGGAGGTGTATGCGCGGGTACCGCTGCGGCCGGAATATCAGTGCCGGCTCAGCTACATGGGGACGCACTCCCCCGACCGCGAGCACAAACTGCAGCGCTTGTTTCTGGAACCGGCGCGACAGTTACCGAAGGAACGTTTTCTGCTTGCCGGTTCACTCTATCCACGGGAGTGGAGTTGGCCGCCCAACGTCGCGCGCTTCGACCATGTCGCGCCCGGCGGCCATCCGGCGCTCTACTCCTCCTCGCGAGCCACTCTGAACATCACCCGCGACGGCATGGCGCGCGCGGGCTACTGTCCCTCAGGACGCTTCTTTGAGGCCGCGGCCTGCGGCACCCCTATTCTTTCCGACTGGTGGGAGGGTTTGGATGAGTTTTTTGGTCCGGAGGAGATCGCCGTTGTGAGGAATGAAACCGATGTGCTCGCTGTGCTGAGCTGGGATGACGCTGAACTGGCCCGCATGGCGGCGCGGGCGCGCCAGCGCACTCTCGATGAGCACACTGGCGAGCACCGAGCGCAGCAATTGATTCTTCACCTGGAGGAAGCGGCAGCCGCCCGCAACTCCCGCAGGTCTATGGAGGTGGCTTCATGATGGGCATTATTCCGGCGGCCGGCGCCGGCCAGCGCATTCAGCCGCTAGGCTGTTCCAAGGAACTCCTGCCGGTTGGTTCGCGCTCCGTGGATGGCGTGCAGCGGCCTAAGGCGGTGGCCGAGTATCTGGTAGAGCGCATGATCGCTGCGGGCGCCGGCCAAATCTGCATGGTTATTTCCGCCGACAAGACTGACATCATTAAATATTTTGCCGAGCGCGAGTATGCCGCCCAGATCTTCTACGTGGTGCAGCAGCAACCCCTGGGGTTGTGCGACGCGCTTTTTCGCGCCGAGCCTTTTGCGCGGGAGCACGAGCAGGTGCTCATCGGGCTGCCTGACACTATTTGGTTCCCGGAAAACGCCTATCGCAGCGCCCTCGATGCCCATCCGGAAGCTGATGTGAACCTGGTGCTGTTTCCGGTGCTGGAGCCGGCGGCGTTTGATGCGGTGGTTTGCGACCAGCTGAATTATGTGCAGCGGGTTGAAGTGAAGAAACCCGATGCTCATTCGCACTGGATCTGGGGCGCGGTTACGGCCACCGGGCGCGCCTTCCATGGGTTGAAGCTGCTGTGGGAAGCTCGCCACCGCGAAGATCTCTTTCTCGGCGATCTACTGAACGCCTATCTCGCGGCCGGGAACGTGGTGCGCGCCACGCATGCCGGCGAGCATTACATGGATGTGGGAACGCTGGAGGGCTATCGCGCGGCACAGGATTTTCTGCGCGCCACCGCCGAGCCTCCGCTGCGGGAAGCGGCCTGAGCGTGCGGGCGGAGGTCAGCTCTGGGAGCGCAGGATTTCGCGAATCTCGCGGTTGATGCGGGCCGCGTCGCGGGCGGCGTTGTCAATCAACTCCACCCATTTCTTGTTCGTGTCGTCGAGCTTGGCCTGGGCCAGCAGATACGAAGCCTGCATGACCGTCTCAATGGAATTGCTTAAATCGTGAGCCAGTGTACGCAGCCGCATGACCACTTCGGGAGCCATTTTTGCCGGTGGTGAGGTGGGTGGAGTCATCAATGCCTCGTGCTCTTCTTAATCATTTTATGATGCCGGAAGCGGGTGGCCTGGAGGTTTATCTGCTCCAGCCTTGAAGTTGGACAGCAGATTGGGCCTGAAAAGTTGCTGCCTCCCGTGATTTTTTTCTGCCCTGTTTCGGCTTCCGCTTTTAGGGCGCGGACAGAGTTGCCGCCCGTTTGACACTCCGCAGAGTGCCTGTAACAATATTACCGTAGTTCTTCCTCAGCACAGCCGGATTGGCTGTCTTGGTTCGTCACGCGCCGAAGTGGCGGAATTGGCAGACGCGCATGGTTCAGGTCCATGTACCCGCAAGGGTGTGGGGGTTCGAGTCCCTTCTTCGGCACCAGCATTCTTCCAAACGCAAGCCTAAATAGCTCTTTTCTCCCAGGCAGTTGATACAATTCTGCCGCCAAAAACTTACCCGAGGAGAACCATGCCGCGCACTCCGTTCTATGTCTGCTCTTTTTTGCTGATAGCAGTCCTGTTCGCGCTCGGGCCGGCGATGGCGCAGAACCAGGCGCCGTCTCCGCCGCCCATACTGCTGGGCACCGCGTGGTATCCGGAGCAGTGGCCGGAATCGCGCTGGGAGGCCGACCTCACCCTCATGCAGCAGGCCGGCATCCACATGGTGCGGGTGGGAGAGTTTGCCTGGAGCCGCATGGAGCCCAGCCAAGGCCAGTACGATTTCGACTGGCTGGAGCTCGCCATCGCAGCGGCGGCGAAGCATGGCATCTACACCGTGCTGGGCACGCCCACGGCCGCTCCTCCTGCCTGGCTGACGCAGAAATATCCGGAGACCCTGCGCGTGGACGAGCAGGGCCACCGCGCCGAGCACGGCAACCGCCAGCAGTTCAACTTTGCCAACCCCAAGTACCGCGAGTTCGCCCGCGACATTGCCGAGCACATGGCCAGGCGCTTCGGCCACAATCCCTACGTCATGGGCTGGCAGATTGATAACGAGTACAGCGACGTATCCTTCGATCCGGATACCAGGTCACAATTTCAGCAATGGCTGAAGGCGCGCTATGGCACGCTCGACAATCTGAATTCGCGCTGGACCACCGCCTACTGGAGCCAGACCTATTCCGACTGGAGTCAGATTCCCATCGACAGCACTTACGGCAATCCCGGCCTGCTGCTGAGTTGGATGCGTTTTGTCAGCGACACCTGGCGTAGCTACCAGAAGAACCAGATGGATGCCATCCGCGCCCATGCCGAGCGCCGCCAGTTCATCACCACCAACACCATGGGCTGGTTCGACGGCTTCGATCATTACACCGTCACCCAGGACCTGGATCTCGCCGCCTGGGACGATTATGTGGGCGAGGGGCATTTGAATCCCACGTCCAACGGCGCCGCTCACGACCTGACGCGCGGCTTTCTGCGCAAAAACTTCTGGGTGATCGAAACGCAGCCAGGTAACGTCAACTGGGCGCCGATCAACAACTCGCTCGACAAAGGCGAAGTGCGCGCCATGGCCTGGCACGACGTGGGCC
>DATJFA010000518.1:0-14874 GCA_035496015.1 Terriglobales bacterium
GTGGACACGGTAGGTCTAGTCTCGGAGCACGACCCCGAGCGTATGGTGTCCATCAGCTTCTGGAAAACGCGTGAGGATGCCGAACGCCATCACCGGGAAAACTTCTCTCGTATCCAGGACATCGTTAAGCCTTACCTGAAGGGCTCGATCGAGGTCGAAACCTACAACGTGGAGGAGTCCACCATTCACCGCATTGCCGCCGGCAAAGCGGCGTAGACACCGGGCGTCAGGAGTCAGGAGTCGGGAGTCAGTAAAATCACTGATGCGCCCGCACGCCGGACCCTGACGCCAGTTTGTTTCTGTTCCGGACGCGACCCCTCACTCGCCTTCAAGCTGACTTTTTCACGCCCCTAGGATAGGATTCCCTCCCGGCCATGTCACCGTGCAGTTGGGAGCGTACTGACTCCTGACTACTGTTGTTGCATCTAAAACCCTCGTGGCTCTGGAAGAATATAAACGCAAGCGGCGTTTCGAAGAGACCCCCGAACCGCCCCCAAAAGTTGTTAAAAAGTCGGGCAACCGCTTCGTGGTGCAGAAGCACCGCGCTACCCGCCTGCACTACGACTTCCGCCTGGAAATGGATGGCGTGTTGAAGTCATGGGCAGTGCCTAAAGGACCTTCGCTGGATCCTGCCGACAAGCGCCTGGCCATGCAGGTGGAAGACCATCCTGTTTCCTATTTCGACTTCGAGGGCATTATTCCTCCCGGCAACTACGGCGCGGGGACGGTAATGGTGTGGGATGTGGGCACCTGGGAACCGCAGGGAGATGCCCACGCCATGCTGGCCAAGGGCGACCTGAAATTCGTACTGCACGGCGAAAAGTTGAAAGGCTCGTTCGTGCTGGCGAAGATGCGCTCCCGCCGCCCGGGAAGCAAGGGCACGGAGTGGCTGCTCATCAAGCATCGCGACGATCAGGTGGTGGCGGGATACGACATTGACCAATTCGACTATTCGGTGCTCACCCGCCGTACCCTCAACCAGATTGCCGGCGACGAAGGCGCGCGCGAATGGAAGAGCAGCCGTCCCGCGGGAAAATCCCCCGCAAAGGCCTGGCTGGCGAACGCCATCGCCAAAGCCGACAAACGCAGAAAATCCTTAACCACAGAGGACACAGAGAACACAGACGAAAAAACCAAAAGAAAAAGATCACCACACCCGAAAGCGCAGAAAGGTGCTGCTCATTCCAGCAGGACCGCCGGCATGAGGAATGATGAAAAAGATTCCTCTGTGCGCTCTGTGTCCTCTGTGGTGAATAAGCCTGTGTCCTCTGTGGTGAAGGAATTGGCGAAAGTCGCGGGGGCGCGAAAGGCTGCCATGCCCGCAGTCATCCACCCCATGTTGGCCACCCTGGTAGAAGAGCCTTTCGACAATCCGCAATGGCTCTTCGAGATCAAGTGGGATGGCTATCGCTCCGTCGCCTTCGTTGATGGCGGCAAGGCCCGCCTGGTGTCGCGCAACCAGAACGACATGACCAGCCAGTATCCCGAGCTGCGCGAGTTGCCCAACTACGTGCGCGCCCGCACCGCTGTCCTCGACGGAGAAATTGTGGCTCTGGACGACTCCGGCCGCCCCTCCTTCAGCCTGATGCAGCAGCGCACCGGCATCAGCGGTGCTGGCCGGAAGATAAAAGCCGGCGATCGCAGCGTGCCCATCGCCTACTACGTCTTCGACCTGCTCTACCTTGACGGCTACGACCTCACCCGCGTTGACCTGGAAAAGCGCAAAGAACTGCTCGCCGGCATCATCGCCGGCAGCGGCCTGGTGCGCTACTCCGACCACCACCTGCAACAGGGGGTGGCGCTGTTTGAGGCGGCCAGACACCAGGGCCTGGAAGGCATTGTGGCCAAACGCCGCAACAGCTGCTACGAGCAGAAGCGCAGCCGCGAATGGCTGAAGATGAAAATTACCCGCCGCCAGGAGTGCGTCATCGGCGGCTACACCGACCCGCGCGGCAGCCGCGAGCATTTTGGCTCCATCATTCTCGGCCTTTATGACGAAAAGGGGCGCCTGCTGCACGTGGGCCAGGCTGGCAGCGGCTTCACGGAGAAGACCCACGAAGACATGTGGCGCCTTTTGCAAGAGCTCAAGACCGATAAGAACCCCTTCGCCAATAAGGTGGAGAGCACCCGCGGCACTCACTGGGTGAAGCCCGAACTGGTCGCGGAAATCAAATTCAGCGAGTGGACCCACGAAACCGCGGATGGCGGGGTCAAGATGCGGGCCCCGGTTTACCAGGGTCTGCGCCCGGACAAGCCAGCCCGGGAGTGCGTCTTTGAGCGGCCGGTCTCACAAGAAGCGGTGCTCAGCAGGGGGTAGAACAAGGTTTCAAGGTTTCAAGGTTTCAAGGTTCAAGTTTCAAAGTTTCGAACTTTCAGGGTAGTACCGGGACGTCGGGAGCAAGTCAGCAAGACCTTTGTGGAGACGGGCGCCTTGCCCGTCTGGGGCGGGCGCAGCCCGCCTCGTTTTTCGGTGCTGGTGCAACTGGGCGTCGCTGTCCGGCGGCCCTTAAGGACAGCACTACCGAGTCTCGGCAGAGTTGTGGAGGCAGCGAGCACCCGGGCATAATTACGGTATGACAACGGCTAATGTACTGGCGAAGAAAGGGTTCACGGAGAGGGATGAATTTGCCCAGAAGCTGGATCGGCTCGCGGAGGTTGCCGTCCAGATCGGGCTGGGGCTTGCGCCCCGGCAACAGCTGGTAATGACGGCGACGCTCGAACAGGTGCCGCTGGTGCGCCGCATCACGGAACATGCCTACAAAGCGGGGGCTTCTACAGTGACCACTATCTTTGCCGACGAGGAATGTGCCCTTTTGCGCTTCCATCACGCGCAGGACTTCAGCTTCGACGCCGCTCCGGCGTGGCTCTATGACGGTATGGCCGCGGCCTATCGCGGCGGCGCGGCGCGTCTGGCGATCACTGGCGGAGATCCCGCTCTGCTGGCCAAGGAAGATCCGGAAAAGGTGAGCCGCCTGAACCGCGCGACCTCGAAAGCATACCGGCCGGCATTAGAACTGATTACGCGCCAGGAAATTAATTGGACCATCGTTGCCGGCGCGACGCCGGCATGGGCGGCGGCGGTTTTTCCCGAACTGCCGCCGGAGCACGCGCTGGAGCGGTTGTGGAGCGCGATTTTTGACGCCACCCGCATGGACAAGGCTGATCCGGTTAGCGCGTGGAAAGAGCACGATGCTCATTTGCACGCCCGCGCACACTGGCTGAATGAAAAGCGTTACGCAGCATTGCACTTCCGCGGCCCGGGTACCGATCTGCGCGTCGGCCTTGCCGACGAGCATCAGTGGGATGGCGGAGGCTCAGTCGCGCGCAACGGAATCTATTGCATCCCCAATATGCCCACGGAAGAAGTATTCACCACGCCCCACAAGGCTCGCGTGGATGGACATGTGACCAGCACCAAGCCGCTTTCCTATCAGGGGACAATGATCGAGGGAATTTCTGTGCGCTTCGAAGCCGGGCGCATCGTCGAGGCGCATGCGGCGCGCGGCCAGCACGTTTTGGAAACAATGATCGACACGGACGACGGCGCGCGGCGGCTCGGCGAAGTGTCGCTCGTGCCCCATTCATCGCCGATTGCCTCTAGCGGATTGCTCTTCCTGAATACCCTTTTTGACGAGAATGCCGCCTGCCATATCGCCCTCGGCCAGGCGTATACCATGTGCATGAAAGATGGTGAAAAGCTCAGCCGCGAGGAGCTTGCCGCCCGAGGCGTGAACGAAAGCTTGATTCATGTGGACTGGATGATCGGCTCCAATCGCATTGACGTTGACGGCATCACTGCCAGCGGCGGTGCAGAGCCGTTGCTGCGCGCGGGCGAGTGGACGTGGAAAGTTTAACAGCGGGGCCCAACGCGGTAGTCGGAACGCCGAGGAAACGTGAGAAACCTTGCGGTGCCGATAGCTTAGCCGTGCGGTGAGTATCGGGACTTGCTCTCCTACCACGAGCTGTACGGCGTGCCTTCCGTGCTGTTCTGGCTGGAGCCGCTGTGCACGTCAACAATGCCGGGCTGCTGCTGGTCCACGCTCAGCAGCACGTCTTCCTGGTCGGTGGTCCAGGTGTCCGCGCTGCCGGTGAAGGGGTCTTTGGGGATCTGCTTGATGTAGCCGGCGCTCACCAGGTCGTCCAGCGACTGCGGCGCCTTCTGCTTGTCCAGAGTGTACTGCTGGATGAGCGACCGCAGGGTGAACAGGTCGTCGCGCAGCACCGCCTCGTGGGCATGCAGGATGGCGGTCTTGTAAATGGGGGCGGCCACCGACACCAGGATCAGGATGATGCTGATGACCATCATCAGCTCGATCAGGGTGAAGCCGTGCCGCTTCCGGGTTGAAAATCTTTTTACCATTCCGCGTACTTGCTGCCGTCCAGGGCCGTGCCCTGCGACTTGCTGTAAACGTCAAACAGGTTTTGCCCGCCCCAGCTTTCCGAATCCGGGTCGTCTTGAGTAGAACGCTCGCCCCACTCGTTTTTGCCCGACATGGGATCAATGGGAATGCGGCGGAGGAAGCGCACCTTCTTGCCGCCCACGTCCACCCCGTTCACCAGGGTGTCCAGGTCGGGCGGATAGCCGTCGGTTCCAGCCTTTATCTGGAAGGCGCCGCGGTCTGCCGCATCTTTATAGCGGTCAATTGCGTCGCGCATCTCCCACAGGTCGCGCCGCAGTTCCACCTCCCGGTCACGCTGCACCTTCACCCGCACCAGCGGAACCGCCATGCCGGTGAGAATCACCAGGATGCTGATGGCCACGATCATCTCCACCAGAGTGAAGCCACCGGAAGCTCGCCGGAAACGGCCACCTGCAGCGGCTCTGAGAGGAACCTCCTGCCGCGTTAACGGGGAGAAGCGCCCCGTTTTGGAAACCCTGAATATCATTCACTTCCTTTACTGATTTTATCGCTGCCCACTCGCCTGCCGGCTATTGCACGGTCACCGTGGCCTGCGTACCACTGGCGGGAATCGGCTGCATGGAGCTGTCGCGCAGCCCGTCACGTGCGATGTTCAGCGTCGAAGTTCCCGGCCCCTTGGCCATAAACGTGATAGTAAACACCTGCCCTTCACCGGAAACCCCGCCGGAATTGGGCGGACGGGTCGCCGTTACCTGCAGCGTGCCGCTGGAGGGATCGTCACGGTGCACCAGCGCCACCGGCTGCCCGTCGCGCGAAAGCAGGTTCCCGTCGGAGACGTTCACCACTTCCAGCATGTTGGGGTTGTAAGTAATCTGCACCGGCACCGAGTAGAGATTCTGCACCTGGCTGAGCACCACGTTGACGGCGAACGTCTTGCCCACCGACTGCGTAACGGCAGCCGGATCAAAGCTGAGAGTGGCCGCACCTGCTGCCTGCGGATTGGCGCTGGGCGGGGCTGCCGGCTGGGCCGGAGCCGCGGCTGGAGCCGGAGCGACAGGGGCGGGCTGCCCCGGCGCTGCCGGAACCACCTCGCTCGCCTGCCGCAGGTCAATGGAGTTGGCCGTGCCCACGTCAATCACGCGGTCGTTCATGGGCGTGACGAACTGGCCGCGCACCACGTGCGGCGTCAGCACGAATACAATTTCACTGTTACGCCGGTCTACGTTGCTTTGCGAGAACAGGTAACGCAGCAGCGGGATCTGGGCCAGCCACGGATATCCACTCAGGCTGCGCACGTCGTCGTGCTCGAACATGCCGCCCAGCATGTTGACTTCGCCTTCCTTGAGCCGGATCTCGTGTTCGATCTTGCGCTGGCCGATGATGGGTTGCTGGATGCCGCCAATGTTTGTATTTCCGGCCACGTTGGAGACGTCCATCATGACTTTCATGGTCACAGAACCGTCGGAGTGCACATGCGGCGTGATGTCAATGTTCACGCCCACGTCCAGGTATTGAAACTGGGTATTCACCAGCGGGTTGATGCCCACGCCTCCGATGCCTGGCTGGAAGGAGCCGGTGGCCACCGGCACGCGTTCGCCGATCTTCAGGGAAGCTTTCTGCCCATCCACGGCGCGAATCTCTGGCTGCTGCAGGATGCGGCTGTCGTTGTCGCTGTAAAGCGCGGTAGCCGTCGCCGAGCTGATGTTCACCTGGAAGTCGGTGGCGTTCAGATTACCCAGCGCGTTCAGGCTGATGCTGCCCGGCGTGCCCGTCGTGCCGGTGGTACCAGTCGTACTGCCGGTAGTCGTGTTGGTGGTGCTGGTGGTATTGGTATTTAGGTTGGGCTGCAAGGAAACTGTGGCGCTGGTAGGTGGATTAATGCCCAGCGTGCGAACCTTCTCCCGGTTGACCTGCATGACCGCGATGTCCACCACCACTTCTGGCTTGGCCTTATCAATGTCGCCAATCAGTTTTTCCGCCAGCGCTACCTGGTCGGGCGTGCCCCGCACCACGATGGCGTTCTGCGATGGCAGCTGCTGAATCCGGCTGACTTCCAGGATGGTGCGCATGGCGTTCACCACGTCCTGGAGCTCAGTCGGAGCGGAAAGATTGGAAAGATAGAAAGTCTTGATAACGCTCTGTTCCAGTTCCTTGCGCTTGGCCGGATTGTCGGCGGCAACGAAAATAGTGTTGGGCGTCACCGGTCGCCAGAAGGTTTTTGACTCCAGGGCCACAATTTCCAGCGCCTGCTGCAGCGTTACCCCGTTCAGCTCAATGTGAATTCGCCGCGAGGTGTAATCGGGATCAAACAGCACGTTGATGCCGGCCAGCTTGCCGATGGTCTCGTAGGCGACCTTGCTGTCCTCCGTCATCTTCAGCGTGATGGGCGTGTTGGAGATGGGCGCCAGCTCTACCGGCCCGCCGGCCTGCTCCAGCATCTTTCCCAGGGGACCGGTGGGAGTGGGTGGCGGGACTTCTTTCCCGGCCGCCTGCGCCTTCTGAATCATGTCCTGGGTGCGCTTGATTTCCTGGGTGGCGATAAAGCTGGAGGGGTCAATGGCGGCTGCTTCCTGAAACATCTTCAGCGCCACCTGCAACTGGCCGGCCTGCCGCAGCAACTGCCCCTGGTGCACCTTGGTGGCCGCGGCCAGAAAACGCAGGCGCTCAAACGCGGTGCGGTAGTAAAGATTGTCGGGCTTCAGGTTGTAGGCCTGGCGGTAGTCCTGGTAAGCCTGCACATAGTCCTGCTGCGCTTCTGCCGCTTTGCCTTGGTTGTAGAGGGATTTGGCTTTATCGGCGAAGGCGGGCATGCTGACCGCCGCCAGCAGCAGCAGCAACACCCCGGAACACCGGGTCAGTTTGTGCATCAAAATGCTCCCAAGAGGATTCGACCTGTGGCGCACATGCGGCAAGCCTCTCCTGCTACAAGATCGGTCGGAAAGCGCTTTTTTGCATGAGGAAACGGCATTATAACATTCAAAAAAGAGGCTTCCGGCAATTACCGAGAGAGGGAGCAGTGCGACTTTTGGTACTATGCCGTTGGTGCTAAATGCCTCGCCAGCCTGCACATCCCACGCGTTCCCTGCCGGAGAAGAATCCTCGCCGGGATCCCACTGCTGCCGGCCAGCGCGACGCCTCCGTAAACCGTGCCGCTTCCCACAACTACTTTCTTCTAGAGAAATTTGAGGCGGGAATCGCGTTTACCGGCACGGAAGTCAAGTCGGTTCGCGCCGGCCGGGCTAACCTGAAAGACGCCTACGGGCTCATCAAAGACGGCGAACTGTGGCTGCTTAACGCCCATATTGGCCCCTACGAGCACGGAAACATCTTCAACCATGAGCCGCTGCGTACCCGTAAGTTGCTGGTGCACAAGGATGAACTGCGAAAGCTTATAGGAAAAACTCAGCAGCGCGGCCTCACCCTGATTCCCACCCGCATGTACTTCAAAAATGGCCGGGTTAAAGTGGAACTTGCGCTGGCTAAAGGCAAGCAGATGTGGGACAAGCGGGAAACGGAACGCCGCCGCACCGCCGACCGCGAGGCGCGCGAAGCCATGGCGCGAGCCAGAAAAAGGGCGTAAAACACCGTGGACTCGCCATGGGAACGCCCACTCCCATCCTGCGCACTGAGCACCTGACCCGCGATGTGGCTGGCCGCCGCATCGTGGACGATATCTCCATCGAGGTCCCGCAAGGCGATGTGCTGGCCATCGTGGGGCCGAGCGGGGCAGGCAAATCCTCATTCCTTCGGCTGCTCAATCGCCTGGACGAACCGACCGGCGGCAGTTTTTACGTGGATGGCCGCGATTACCGTGAAATTCCGCCTCGCGTCCTGCGGCGGCGACTGGGGATGGTCATGCAGACCCCGTTCCTCTTTCCGGGCACCGTGGCCGACAACATCCGTTTCGGCCCTCGCCAGCAGGGAGAGACATTGGACGATGAGGCCATCGCTCGCCTGCTGGAACAGGTGGGCCTGCCTGGGTTCGCCAGCCGCAATGTGGCCAATCTCTCCGGCGGAGAGGCGCAGCGGGTAGCCTTTGCCCGCTGCCTGGCAAACAGCCCTGACGTTCTGCTGCTCGACGAGCCCACTTCCGCCCTGGACGACGCTGCCAAGCTTGGAATCGAGGCGCTGGTGCGCGAGATTGTTGAGGCACGCCGGCTGACCTGCCTCATTGTCACCCACGATACAGCGCAGGCGGCGCGCCTGGCCGAGCGGGTGATGGTTATTGAAAAAGGAAAGCTGAGCCGCATCGGCTCGCTGCAGGAGGTGTTGGGTGCTCAACGGACTGTTTAAAAGCCAACTTGCACTGGGATTGGCGCAGGCCGCTGTGGCGGCGCTGGCCGCGATTGCGGTTATGCTGCTGGCGCGCCGCCGGCAGATTCATGTGGAGCGGGAAACGCTGATCGCGCTAGTGCGCGGGCTGGCCCAGATCATGATCGTCGGCTCCATCCTGGTGCTCATGTTGCGCGGACCGCGCTGGACCAGCGTCTTCATCCTGGCCGCCATGACCGTGGCCGCGGCCGCCACTTCCGCCCGCCGCGCCAAACGCATTCCAGGAGCCTTCCGCGTTTCACTTTATGCCATCGCCGCCGGCGCCGGTTCAGTCATCTCCCTGATGACCTTTGCCGGAGCCATTGACACGGCCATCACCGCGCTGGTGCCCGTGGGCAGCATGCTCATCGCGAATGCCATGAACACCAACGGGCTGGCGCTAGACCGCTTTCGCTCCGACGTGCATGCGCACGTGGGCCACGTGGAGGCCGCGCTGGCGCTGGGCGCGGCGCCGGAGCAGACCGTCGCTCCCTACGTGCAGGCCGCTTACCAGGCCAGCCTGATTCCCGCGATTGATAACTTGCGCTCCCTGGGCATTGTGTGGATTCCCGGTCTGATGGCGGGCATGGTGCTTTCCGGTTCGCCGCCGCTTTACGCCGCGGTTTATCAGTTCGTGGTGATCGCGATGATTTTCGCCGCTTCGGGGCTGACTTGCCTGATCAGCACCACGTTGATTCGCGAACGCGCGTTTTCGCCGGCGGAGCAGTTGCTGCTGCGTCCCGAAGCCGCCACGGCAGGGTAGAGACGTTGCGCAACGTCTGCGAGACATAACTAGTTACGTCTCTACATAGTATGCTGTTTGATCCACTCGACGAGGTTGAACCTGCTTCAGAAAATTGCAATCTCCGGCCAACTTTTGCTGATGGTGCTCTGTTGGGCAGCAATGCCCTCGAAGATGCTGGCGCAGACCGATGAAATTCAGGTCTACGACGCCCAGATTGCCGACCCCGGCATCTTCAACCTGATGATTCACACGAACTTTACTCCCAAGGGCCGAAGGACACCGGGATTTCCTGAAGCGATTGTCGCCAATCAATCCCTCAACGGCGCGGCCGAATGGGCTTACGGGGTCACGCCCTGGTTTGAACAAGGGCTATATCTTCCGGTGTACAGCCTGTACTCGAGCAACCAGGGCGCAACCATCACTGGCTTTAAGGTCCGTGAACTGTTCGTCAGTCCTCGCGCCCACGACCGCAAGTTGTTTTACGGGGTGAACTTTGAATTCAGCGTCAACGCCCGCTACTGGGAGCCGAAGCGCATAACGTCAGAGATTCGGCCGATAGTCGGCGTGCATCTGCAACGCTGGGACCTCATCTACAATCCAATTCTCGACACCGATTACACCGGCGGCCTCAAAGGCCTGGAGTACAATCCCGCCGGCCGAATCGCCTATAACCTGACTGAAAAATGGGCGGTTGCGATCGAGCAGTACGATGGCTTCGGTCCGCTGCGGGGTTTTGTGCCGCGCAATGAGCAATTTCATGAGAGTTGGGCGGTGATGGACCGCAATGGCGGGCCGGTGAACATTGAAGCGGGTGTCGGTGTTGGATGGAATGGCGCGGCGGATAGAGTGACGCTAAAGCTGATGCTATCGCGCGATTTGAACTCTCGCCCGCACTGACGGAAGGATCTTTTTCCTGCTTTGTCGGCCTCAGGAAAGAGACGTAACAAGTTACGTCTCTACCGAAACCTGTGGCGCGGGCGTCCTGCCGCGAAGGCATCAGCGGCTAAGCCGGCGTCCGGTGCGAATCTCAACGGCATGCCTGAAGGCATGCCCTGATACGAACCGTCCACTCCCGCCTTTCCAGAGACGTAACAAGTTAAGTCTCTACGGAGATCGGTGCGAATTGCAATTTTTCGTGCTGCCTAGGGCTTGGCGCTGGCGGGCCCGCCCTTGGGCGGCTCGAGGCCCGCAGGCGACCAGGTATTAACAATCAGCCTGGCCATGCGCGCGAGCAGCAACTCCGCCTCATTTTCCGCTGTCCAGGTCTGGTCCTTGTTGTCATAAGTGAACGCGGAAATCACGATCGGCCCTGACTTGCTGTACACAACGGCCACGTCAGCGCGCACATCGTCCAGTTCGCCGGGTTTATCGGCGATGGCCGAACCTTGGTCCGAGGTGTCAATCGTCTCCAGGTAGTGTGGAATCATGTTGCGGTTCTGCTGCTGGTTGCGCATGATTTCGATCATCTGGCGGCATAGCCCCGGGTCGTTTACGCCGTTCCAGTTGGCAGGCGCATGCGAAGGCGGCTTGGCCCCGGCGGCGCAGCCTTCAACGCTCTGCATTACCTCCGCCATCTCCCGCGCCGTGGTCTTGCCCAGGCCGAACTTGGCCTGATCGGGCGGCATGGGGCCCTCGGCGGGCTTGAACACTTTCTTGTACAGGTAGGTGTCCTTCAGCCCCATGGCCTTGATGCGCGTGTTGACCGCGGGAATGCCGATGTGGTCAATCACCACGTTGGTGGCGGTGTTGTCGCTCAGGTCCATCATGAGCACCACCGCGTCGTAAAGGGTCAGTTCCAGGCCGGGCTGCAGCTGCGCCAGAATGCCCGAGCCCGGCACCTGGTTTTCCCTGGTCAGCACCAGCTTGTCTTGCAGGCTGCGCTTGCCTGCCGCTACTTCGGCGAAGACCTCCACCATGACCGGCAGCTTGATGACGGAGGCAGTCTGCACCGGCTCATCGGCATTCAGTTCCACCGTGTCGCCAGTCTTCATGTTGATGGCGTACAGAGTGACTTTGCCGTGAAAGCGCGAGGCCGCCTTATCGAGCTGCTTCTGCAGGTCGGCTGCCCACGCAGTTGAAGCGAGCATAAGGATGATCAGAACTTGTCTCATTTCGCCTCCGGCTTTAAGGTGGGCGTCATGCCGAGGACCTTCAGGTCCGAAGCATCTCGCGTGCAGTAGCACCGAGTGTCACTCATCTCAGGCGCTCTGAGTGCGAGCCGGCCGCCGCTCGCGCAGCACGTTGCCCATGAATTGCGATTGCAGCTTCTGGGCGCATAGCTCGCCGCACACCGGCAGCGCTCCTTCCTGCACAGCCACGTGGTCCTCCCACGGACAGAGGGAGAGCACGGGATAGGCGCCGTCGCGATAAGTAAGCCACATCAGCCACCACTGCTCGCCTGGGCGCCTGATGACGCTGCAGTTGGGTCCTGAACAGCGCTGCGCTGGATCGGTTTGCTTCGGATTGCTGGTTTCGCTCACCCTGCCTCCTGTTTACTTTCTGCCGGCAATCAGCTTGAGTTCTAGCCCGCTTCAGAGGCACTGATTTCTTCTGTCGCCTCAGCCTGCGCGGGAACAAATACCGAGAACACTGCTCCACTCCGCCCTGGCTCGATGCAGCTTCGCACCCTAATTGAACCACCAGAGTTGTTGACAATGGAGCGTGTCACCCAAAGACCAAGCCCTGTGCCGGTGTTCTTCTTCGTTGTCCAGAAGGGATCGAAAATCCTTTTCTGATTGCGACTCTCAATACCACACCCGGAGTCGCCAACGGTTATCCAAACTCCATTTCGGGCCGGCTCCTTCCATTCGCGCCCGAGGCGCACTCGGATGGTCAGTTGACCACCTGCGGGTGTTGCGTCAATAGCATTTACCAGCAGATTGGATATAACCTGGCGCATCTCACCTGCCCTGGCCCGCAGCTGAGAGCCAGTTTGCAGCTTTTTACGGACAGCCAGGCGCTTTTCGTTTAGCTTCACTTCATAAAGCCGCAGGACTCCTTCGGCAACTTCTGCCATATCAATCCAGGCTACGTCGCCGGTGTCGCGGTAGAAGCCCAGCGTCTGCCCGGCAATGTGAGCGACTCGCCTAAGTTCCTCATCGGCCTGGTCGAGATATTCGCCAGCGCGGTCGGGATTGCGTTTGGCGAGGTATAGAAGATTGGTGACAGCCTCCAGAGGATTGTTGATCTCATGCGCTACGCTGGCAGCCAATCGCCCCGCCGCCGCCAGCTTCTCCGCCAATCGTAATGACTCCTCCTGGCGCTTGCGGGCGGTAACCAGCTCAGCGAACATTATCATCCCACCGATGCTTCCGTCGGCCCGCTTCCAGGGCTGCACTTCCCAGCGGACGTACTCGATGGAGCCATCGGCTCGCTGGAACTCATCCTCGTCGGCCCGGTCGGCAACCCCTGCCAGACAGCGCCGGTGTATCTCTTTCCAGCGTTCGGGTAGGTCAGGCACTACTTCATAATGAGATTTCCCGATAATGCTGCCCTGAGGGATGTTATAGATCCTGTACCAGCTCTGGCTCACGACCATGTAGCGCATCTGGTCATCGAACATTGCTACCGGAGTCGGGGTGTACTCAACGAACTGGCGCAACAGGGTCTCACTGGCTTCCAATTCCCTGAGGGCTCGTGATTTTCTGCTGGCGATGACGGCAATAACCGCCGAGGTGGCAAAGAACCATCCCAGACCGATGAAATCCTGGAACCGGAAACTCCATCCCAGTTTTGGAGGAAAAACGTAGAGATCCAGGCATAACGCGGAAAGGAAAGTACAGAGAACGGCCGGCCCAGCGCCACCGTACCAGGCCACCACGGCTACTGCGAGCAGGAATGCGGGTGTTTCGGCAGAAGGCCGGAAGCGCGACAGGGCAATGGTGGCGAGAAGCGTGACTCCGGTTGCGGCCACCGCGGCGCCGTAGCGGAAATAAGGGGAGCGGTGTTCGGTCTGGGTGAGATCTTGCCGGAGCAAAGTTCCCATGAGCACGCCAGGGCCTAGTTCCGCAAGATTATGCGCTTAAGGCCACTGATCCGGCAACAGTGCCAGCCGACAATAAACCCCTTTGGCTCTTAGGTGCTATAGGCCCGAAACCCTGGCCCGGAAGGCATTCAGGAAGTCCGCACTTTATTTGTAAATCAGGTATTTCTGCCGCATGTCCTGAAACTTCTTGAGGTCTTCCTGCCAATCCTGCGCGATGCGCCGCGGGTCTTCCCCGGCCGCGATGGCATCAAACGCCGCCTTGTTGTTGAGCAGCTCCGGCAGGCGGTGCAGGTCATACGCCGCGCCGTAAAGCTTATGCAGGGCGGAAGCCAGCTCTACACCCATCTCCGGCCCATCCAGCACGCTGCGATCCAGCAGCACCAGGTTCACGCCGTGGCAGAGCTGGTGGGCGTAGATGCTGGAATCGGGCGTGAAGTCCACGGGGACAAAGCGCACACCCTGAATTTCCCGCGCGTTCAGATAATCCGCCAGCTCCCGAGCTTTGATCCAGGGCGCGCCCAGCAACTCGAATGGCGTACCGGTGCCGCGCCCCACGGAAACGTTCGTGCCTTCCACCAGCCCTACTCCCGGGTAAAGCGTGGCTTCAGTCAGGCTGCGGAGGTTGGGCGAAGGATTGATCCAGGGCAGCGAAGTGGAGTCGTACCAGTCGCCCCGCTGCCAGCCCTGCATGGGCACCACGGTAAGCCGGGCATTGACGTGGAGCTCGGAATTAAACATTTGCGCCAGCTCGCCCATGGTCATGCCGTGGCGCACCGGTTCCTGGAATTAGTTCACGAAGCTGGCCGTGCCCGCGTCGGAAACCGGACCTTGCACGATGGAACCGGTGATGGGATTAGGACGGTCCAGCACCACCACCTCGATTCCCGCTTTAGCCGCCGCTTCCAGGAAGTAGCCCATGCTGGTTTCGTAGGTGTAGAAGCGGGCACCCGCGTTCTGCAGGTCAATGAAAACGGCATCCAGGGTCTTGAGCACATCCAGCGACGGCCGGCGGTCGGCGTCGGTGGCGCCGTAAACGCTATACACGGGAATTTTGGTGGCGGCATCCACCGTGTTGCCGACCTGGGTAGTATCGAGCGCCCCGGTGACGCCGTGCCCAGGGCTGAAAATCGCCACCAGCGAAACCCCGGGCGCTTTGGCCAGAACGTCGATGGTGCGGTTACCCTGGGCGTCCACACCGGTCTGGTTGGTGAGCAGCCCGATGCGCTTCTGCGTGCCTTTGCCCTGGAAAACATCCAGGGCGAAGTTGCCGGCCTCAAGCACGTCAAGGCCGCTTTTGGCGTCACCTTCTCGAGTTTGCACGTTGCGCGCGGCCGCATCGGCCTCGTTGTATCCGGTCAGGCGTGCCAGCCGCAGCTGCTCTTTTTCTGAAACAGTCAGGTGCAGCGAGGCCGCCACCGCCGTCGCCAGCTTGGTGCGCAGCGGAACCGCCGTGCCCATTCCTCGCGGGTGCA
>DATJFA010000519.1:0-5818 GCA_035496015.1 Terriglobales bacterium
TTCATGGTGGCCGGGCTAACAGAGACGCCCCACCACTGATGGGCAATGACATTGGCCAGGAGGCGGTAGTTCACCTTATCGCCGATGTTGCCGGAAGACATGGCCGCAACTTCCGGCGCCCAGGCGGTGGGGAGCCCGGCATCATCGGGAATTTCCACCACTTTCAGGCTGGTGGACATGGGCTGGCCGTAGAGCGAAGAGAAATACTGGAACTCTTTGGCGGCGGTTTCGCCGTACTGGGAAGCGATGTTCTTGTGGACGGGCTGGAAGTAGACGTGAACGTTGAGCCCGCCGGCAGTGTAGGTGCTGTCGCCGAATTGCCCGGCGATGATGGTGCCGGGGAAGCTGGGCTTGTCCCATACCAGAGTAAAGGTGTGAACCGGACCGTTGGCGGCGGGTTCGGCGACGGGAACGGGCAAGCGCTCACGCTCACCCCGGCGGCGCCGAGCAGGGGCAGCCTTTTTGGCCGCCTCTTCAGTCACCGTGGGCGCTCCGCCGGCCACGGTGGTAGCGCCGCTGCCGATTACGGTCATGAAATTGGGAACGGTAACGTGCATGGTGGCGGTAAAACGGTTCAGGCCATAGCCGCTCACGGGGAACCACCGGCCGGCATAGAGCAGGTATGAGGTTTCCGGGCCAACATAGGCCAGCTTGAGGCCCTGCACCGGGCTGTTGTCGCCGGACTCGAGCGTGCCGGCGTAGTCAATGGTCAGAGTAGTGGAGTTGCCCTTGGTGAGGCCGTTGGGCAGGGCGATGCGGATGGTGGAATCCTGAGTAACGCGCTCCACCGAAAGCGGCTTGCCGTCGGCGTCGAGCGCGCGAGTGGGGCGCAGGTCATTATGCAGTTCGAAAACCGCAACGCTCAGGTCCTCCAGGGCCGTGAATTTGACCTGAACGTGGGCCGCCAGCTGGTGCTTGGCGGGAATGAGCTGGGCGTCAATATTGTAGCTGTCCACCTGCAGGCGCGGCTTTTCCGCAGCCTGTGCCGGACGTACGGCCAGCAAGGCCAGCGCTGCCACAAGGCACAGCAATGCCCGGGATTTCGTTCTTACGGGTACCAAGTACATTTTGTCTCCCGGAGAGCTATCAAATTTCGATGTAAGTAGCGGCAAAAAAGATGCGAACAAGTCGGCTTTCCTGCCGTTTTTTGTGGCGAACGGCGCCATTGCGGCCAGACCATAGCGCCGCGGCCGAGGGACTAGCTCTTCCGCTCCGCACTTCTAGGATAACGCAGCCAGCACTGCTTCTGCAGCGCGCTCAGCAGCGGGCCGGGCAGAGTTCTCCCCGCCCGAGCGCAGGCGCTCCCGGACCAGCGCCAGGCCATCCAGCATTCTGGCCCGTTCCGGGGTGTCGGAGAGCAAGGGCTGGAGGCGGGAAACGACGTTTTCCGCCGTGAAATTGGACTGCACCAGTTCGGGGACAATCTCTTCGCCGGCGATCAGGTTCACCATGGCGAAGTGGCGCAGTTTGACCAGGGGCCGGCCCAGGGCAAAGCTGAGGGGCGAAACGCGGTAAACCATCACGAAGGGCGTGCCCATCATGGCGGCCTCGATCGTGGCCGTGCCGCTGGCCACCACGGCGGCCCGGGAGTGAACCAGGGCGCTGCGCGCGTCGGCCAGCAGGTGAATGCCGCTTGCCTCCCCCATTAGCCGGCGCAGGAACGTCGCTTCCAGCGTGGGCGCCACGGGCAGGAGGAATTCGTAGCCCTGGCCCAGGCGGGCGGCGGCGGCGACCATGGTGGGAAGGTTCATTTCCACTTCACGGCGGCGGCTGCCGGGCATGAGGGTGATCCAGGGCTTAGCGGGGTCGAGCCCGTTGCCGTGGGCCAGTTCCTCGCGGCCGATGCTGGGCCGTGCGGCTTCGGCCAGGGGATGGCCGACAAACTGCGCGGGCACGCCCCAGTGCCGCCAGAAGTCCACTTCAAAGGGGAAGATGGTGAGGGTCTGGCGCACATAGCGGCGCACGATTCGCGCCCGCCACTGGCGCCATGCCCAGAACTGCGGCGCCACGTAGTAGACCACCGGTATACCGCGGCGGTGCAGGGCGCGGGCCACGCGCAGGTTAAAGGCGGGCGAGTCAATGACGACGCCTATATCCGGCTTGCGCTGGGCGATGGCGCGGCGCAGGCGGCCAAAGCGCGCGTAGATGCGGGGCAGATGGCGGAGAATCTCGGTGATGCCCACCACGGCGATGTCTTTGGCGTCCACCAGCGTTTCACAGCCCGCGGCACGCATGCGCTCGCCGCCCAAGCCAAAAACTTCAAGATCGGGCCGGCGTCGGCGCAAGGCTTCGATGAGCTGCGCGCCGTACATGTCGCCGGAGGCTTCGCCGGCGGAGATAAGGATGCGCAGGGGGCGAGTGGCAGTGGAGAGAGCGATGGTTCGTCGCTGGTCATTAGTCGTTGGCAAATGCCGGTCCGCGATGGCTCAGGATAGCAAGAATGGCCCGGGTTGCTGGCGTTGTTATTTCCAAGTAGCCGACCAAGTGCCCCCAGTAGGCACCCACGTGGTGTACGCGAGTTCGCTTAAATGAATGCGATGAATCCGCTTCGAGGACGGGCGTTGACGATGGCGGGAAACCACCCCGGGCGCGCGCTCTTCGGCTTCTGTAGCGGGACAGGACAAGAAATCCGCTGTGAAGGCACAGGGGGCTCACGATTCCAGGTTCATTTTGCGCAAGAGTGCGGTGAAACGCGGATCGGCGCGAAGCGGATCAAGGCTGGGATCGGTTTTTATGGGAATAATGATGGGATCACGATCATCAATGGCGCGTTCTAGGCACGTGAACACCTTATCGATTTCCCCAAGGCCAAGGTGGATCGTGCCAAGGCTGGTCGGCGGTATATACAATTGGGACGCCGCGTCATAAAGGTCGGCCAGTACCGACCGGGCGCTGACGAAATCCCCACTTCTGGCCAAGGCCATGCCGAGGTATCCCAGAACCAGCGGCGCATTGCCCGAGCGGCCCGCCGCTTTGCGTAGCTGAGAAATAGCGTCGGAATACAATCCTCGTTCGCAAAGAACTTCCCCTAAAGCCAGATAACTGAAGAAATAGCCCGGGTCAAGACTAATAATCTTTTGGCATTCTTCGATAGTTCGATCATACTGGCGCATCAGAATGAAGTACTGGGCCAGCCAAGCGCGCATGAAAAGCGACAAGGGATCGGACTCGAGCGCGCGTTGGACCTCCGCAATAGCTTCGTCCATGCGCCCATGCGGGAGCAGACCGCTAGCCGCATAACGAAAGCGAACCACAGGAGAGCCGGGGTCCAATTCGAGAGCTAAAGCCATCTCGCGGTCGACCTCGGCCCAGTTGTAATCGAGTTGTGAACGAAGCATGCCGAGCAGAGCGTGTGTTTGGGCGAGACCAGGGTCGATTTCGATGGCCCGGAGAGCAGAAAAGACGGCAGCGGAAAACCCATCCTTTGGCCGTATGAACCCGTTAAAGCCGAGCCACGCATAGGTTTCGGCCAGCCCGTCGTGGGCCAGAGCAAACTGCTGCTCGCGGCTGATTGCGATCTCAAAGAATTGCTTCGCTCTAGCCAAACCCTCTGCGGTCCAAGAACCGAGCAAGGATCGGCCGCGCATATATGCATCGTAGGCGGCGACATCGACCGCCAACTTTGGAGTGCGCCGAGCGGCGCCGCCTGCGTGACCTTTATCCTCCGAAAAATTGACACCGATGCGCGCCGCGACGGCCTGGGCAATGGTCGATTCCACTTCGAACACGTCGCGCAGCTCAGTTTCATATTTTTTGGCGAATACATGCGCTTGGTCATGGACCTGAATGAGCTGGACGTTGATGCCAATCCGACCGCTCGAAGCCCGGACGCCGCCTTCCAGAACGTAGTCTATGGCTAATTCACGCCCGATGCGGCCCACATCCTTGTGGCTACCCTTGTAATGCATGGCAGTAGTACGGGCTATGACGGCGAGATCTTCGGGTGCGATGGCGGCGAGCTCGGTAATGACTTCATCGGTAATTGCATCGCAGAAGTAGTCTTGCTCCGGATCGCCGTTTAGATTGATAAATGGCAGCACTAAGAGTCGGCCTCTGTTGGGTACCGATGCCGGCGTGGCTTCTAGTGTGGTGGAGACGGGAGCTACAAACCGGTAGCCACGCTTTGGCAGCGTCTCGATAAAACGTGGATGATCCGCTGAATCTCCCAGCGCTTGGCGGAGACGGGCCACTGCGGTATTGAGACTTTTGTCGAAATCAACGAACACCCCATCGTGCCATAGTTTTTGTCGAATCTCGTCTCGGGTGACGATCTTTCCTGGGCGTCTCAGCAATAATGCGAGCACCTGAAACGACTGCTCGCGCACTCCTATTCTGATCCCATGCTTGACCACTTGGCCTCCATCCAGATCAACCTCAAATGATCCGAAACGGACGGTCTCGTTCTTCCTCTCGTCTGCCGCACGAATGATAGCCACGGCGAGGCCCTCACGTGGAAGTATACGCCGTCAGGAGTTGCCGCTCTGTGATAACACGCACAGGATCAGGTGCTTACGCGGTATCAAAAATTCAATTCGGAATTAAGCTCAGGTCTGTTTCCGACCCGAAGAGCAAGAAGCAACATTGATACTGCGGGCAGTACTAAACAAGACGGCAAGCTAAGAAAGGAGATGCGTATGCGCAAGCAAGTTTTGTTGTGGGTCGCACTAGTAATGTTGGCTGGCGCTCTGCATGCAATTGCGCAGGCGTCACGAGACGACTGTAACCTGGCAGGAACGTGGTATGGAGGGAGCGATTTCAAATATCAACTTACAATTATTCCAACGGGCAACAACCGTTACGTTGTTACTTACGATCCTGTGTACACATTGGATTTATACGGTTTTCCCTACAATACGAAGTATACGGGCGTACTCCTAAGGAAAGACAGAAAGCTTACACTCAACGCAATGAGCATCCTCAACATGGAGAACACGCTTGTGCCGCCGGACGTCTCCAAGCTGAACATCTGGGCAATCCAGCAAAGCGGTGAGATTGTCAACTGTAACACGCTCGAACTGGTCGATATTTTCGGAGGAGGGTATTACTGGACGAGCGACAGGGTACCGCTAAAAGACCCGCCCGACTACACGCTCCCTGCTACGGCGCCTGAAACGTATCACCGCTTGCCGTCGCCGCAGTAAGTTCGGAGGGAGTTGGGATCGCAAACTATTTTCGTTCAAAATTGAGAAAGCCTTCTACCTTCGGAAATCGGCCAATCGCTTGTGTACATTCACCCAGGTGCCCGAGCGGTGGCCCCTACAGGGTTCGACCCTAATGGCGAATAGGGAGGCGTCCTATGGCAGGCCGGCGGTTGCTGTCTGGATGACGCGCACTTCAGAAGTTAGCCCTGCCATCTTGAAGTCGCGCGGGTGCGCGTTTGGCCAAGGCGCCGGTTAAGGTTCGGCTTGCGCTCTAGTCGTCGCCGGCGACGGTGCTGGGAGCGCCGGCGGGAATCTCCTGGTCTTTGTACTGCAGCTGATAAAGCTTCCAGTAGATGCCGCGCTGGGCGAGCAGTTGCTGGTGGGTGCCCATTTCGCGCAGCTTGCCTTTGTGCATCACCAGGATTTTGTCGGCGCGCTGCACGGTGGAGAGGCGGTGGGCGATCACGATGGAGGTGCGCCCCTCGACCATGCGGGTGAGGGCTTCGCGCACGCGGAACTCGGTTTCGGTATCCACACTGGAAGTAGCTTCGTCGAGGATGAGGATTTTAGGATCGTGGGCCAACGCGCGCGCAAAAGAGATGAGCTGCTTCTGGCCGGTGGAGAGGGTGCTGCCGCGCTCGCGCACGCTTTCCTTGAACCCATCGGGCAGGCTGCGA
>DATJFA010000520.1:0-4137 GCA_035496015.1 Terriglobales bacterium
GATTGACGCCATGGGCGGCATGCTGCGTGCTATCGAGCGCGGCTACGTGCAGCAGGAAATTCAGAATGCCGCTTACGAATTCCAGCAGGCTGTGGACCGCCTGGAGGCGGTAGTGGTGGGGGTAAACCGGTTTGCCGCAGAGGAAGAACACACCGTGCCCATCTTCCACGTGAACGAGGCGCTGGAGTCGAGGCAGGTCGAGCGGTTGCGGGCGCTGCGCGCGCGCCGTGATCAGGGGCCCTGGGAGGCTGCCCTGCGCCGCATAGAGGACGCCGCGCGCTCAGGGCGTAACCTGATGCCGCACATCGTTTCCGCGGTGGAAGTCTTTGCTACGGTGGGCGAAATCTCAGATACGCTGCGCAAGGTGTTTGGGGAGTATAAGGAAACGGTAGTGATTTGAAAAAGTTTCAAAGTTTCAAGTTTTCAATGTTTCGCTTTTACCCACCGCAACCTTGAAACCTGTGAAACCTTGAAACCTGCGAAATCCTTGAACCTCAGTCTTGCGCCTGGTAGTCGCACGCTTCCCGGCAGTTGCGGCAGTAGTAGCAGCCGTCCTGGCACAGGCGCGGGTCATCCTCGCCGAAGCAGATAGCGCAGTAGCGGTCGCAGGTACACTGCTTCTCGTCCTTCTCGCAGATGACACACTGAAACCGGGTGGTTTCCATGGGGTCAATTTAGCGCCCGGTGTTATCGCTGGAAAGTTACCGAAGTGCGCGGAATTCCAAATCAACCACAGAGGTCACAGAGTACACAGAGAAAAGTATTGAAAAAGCCAAAGAACTTTGGTGGACGTATCTTGTTTTCTGAAACCCCGACCAAGTTCAAAGGCAAAGCCGGTCAGCAATGAATCTTTACAGGTTTTTTTCAATTATTTTTGCTCTGTGACCTCTGTGCCCTCTGTGGTGAATCCTTGAAGTTTGACCCCTGCAAAATGCGCGTGTTACCGTAACAAGTTCCACCTGTTCCCAGTCAGCCAGCGAGGAATTCCGCCTTTGTCCTCCAGCCTCGAGACCACTCCCGCCATTCGCAAAACTGCCCTGAACGCGGTGCACCGCGGCATGGGCGCCAGGATGGTGGAGTTCAATGGCTGGGAGATGCCGGTGGAGTACCCGGCCACGGGCGGGCTCATCGCCGAACACCTGGCGGTGCGCATACGTGCGGGCATCTTCGATGTCAGCCACATGGGCGATATCCGCATCGCCGGCCCGCAGGCCGTGGAAGCCACCCAGCACATCACCATGAACGACGCCTCGCGTCTCGCCATCGGACAAGCCCAGTACTCCGCCCTGCTCTATCCCCAGGGCACGTTCGTGGACGATGTCATCGTGCACCGTCTGGGCGAGCGGGAGTTCCTGCTGGTTATCAACGCCGGCACCCGAGAGAAGGATTTCAACTGGGTACACGAGAACGTCCGCGGCTTCAACTGCACCGCCGAAAACCTGAGCGACGACTTTACCCAGATCGCCATCCAGGGGCCCCGCGCGCAGGAACTGCTGCAGCAGCTGACCGATGCCGATCTGGGTGGGGTGAAGTTTTACTGGTTCACGCATGGCACGCTCTGTGGGCTCAAGAGCATACTTATCGCCCGTACCGGCTACACCGCTGAAGACGGTTTCGAAATCTACGTGCCCGCTGATGAAGCCACCAGTGCCCGCGTCTGGAACGAGGTTCTGAAGGCGGGCCGGGAATTCAACGCCCTACCCTGCGGCTTGGGCGCGCGCAATACGCTGCGCCTGGAGGGCCGCCTTCCCCTTTACGGACACGAAATTTCCGAAAGCATCAATGTTTGGGAGGCGGGGCTGGACCGATTCTGTAAGATGGAGAAGGGCGATTTTGTCGGCCGCTCGGCCTTGGAGCGCGCCCGGGCTGCCGGCCTGAAGCGCACCCTCGCGGGGCTGGAGATGGTGGAACGTGGCATCGCCCGCGATGGCTATAAGGTGCTCGATGAAGGGGGAAGGGAAGTAGGCTACGTAACCAGCGGCTCCCATGCCCCGTTCTTGAAGAAGAACATAGCTGTGGCATATGTGCCGCCCAGTTTGGCGGAGGTTGGCACGCAATTGAGGGTTGAGATTCGCGGGCAGGGAGTGGGCGCGAAGGTGGTGCCCACGCCATTTTACCGGCGCCCCAAGAAATGAAAATCGCCGAGGACGCCAAGGACGCAGAGTACTTTGGGTAAGGCTGGTTGAAAATAGCGGACTCGCCGATGAAGAGCACCGGTGGAGACGTAATGGGTTACGTCTCTGAACAATGTAACACTACGGGTGCTTCGTATCAGGGCATGCCTTCAGGCCTGCCGTTGAAGATCGCCTCCGACACCGGCTTTAGCCGCTGCGTGGGAGGGCGCCCGCGCTACAAATTTTTGGTAGAGACGTAACTTGTTACGTCTCGTATGCGGATTGAGAGACGTTGCAAGCAACGTCTCTACTGATATTCGCGTTGCCCTTAGGCTGAATTGCTCATTCTGACGATGCGCCAGCCCCAAGGGCGAAATAGATTTCAGCCCAGGGCGTAAGCCCTGGGAGAGGCAGAACAAACGAATCGAGCCCCGTAGGGGCGGCACATTGGTGAAGAACGCATGGCCTATCCCAAGGATTTCAAATACACCAAAGAGCACGAGTGGATTAAACCCGATGGCGGCAGCGCCACCGTGGGCATTACCCACTACGCCCAGGAATCGCTCGGCGACATTGTCTTTGTCGAATTGCCCAAGCTAGGCGCCGAACTGACGGCCGGCAAGAGCTTTGGTACCGTCGAGTCGGTCAAGGCTGTTTCCGACCTTTACGCGCCGGCTTCCGGCACCGTCACTGAGGTTAACCAGGAACTGGCCACGGCGCCGGAGAAGATCAACTCCGATGCCCATGGTTCCTGGATGATCAAACTTAAACTGAAAGATCCGAAGGAATTGAATGCGCTGCTCTCGGCCGATGATTACGAAAAGTTCGTGGCCGAAGAAACGCATTAGAATTGAGTAATTGAGTAATTTAGTAATTGAGTAAATTGTAAAGAGCAGTGCTGGATTGTGCTTCGCTGCTTGCGCAACGGTTTTCAATTACACATTTACCAAATTACCCAATTACTCATTACCTCATGCGCTATCTTCCTAAATCGCCGGCGGACCGGGAAGCGATGCTGCACGCCATCGGGGCGCGCTCCATTGACGATCTGTTCGCTCCCATCCCCGCCGAATACCGCCTCAACCGCGAGCTGCGCCTGCCGCGGCAGATGTCGGAACCGGAAATCGTGGAGTGGTTCCAGAAGTGTTCGCGCGAAAACGGCAAGGGCCTGCCCAGCTTTCTCGGCGCGGGCGCCTACCACCACTACCGCCCGGTGCTGATTGACACCATCATTTCGCGAGGCGAGTTCCTCACCGCCTACACTCCCTACCAGGCGGAAATTTCGCAGGGCACGCTGCAATCCATTTTCGAGTTCCAGACCATGATCTGCGAGCTTACGGGCATGGAGGTGGCCAACGCCTCTATGTATGACGGCTCCACCGCCACCGCGGAGGCCGCCATGATGGCCATGCGCGTGAGCGGCCGCCGTCGCGTGGTGATTGCCCGCAGCGTGCACCCGGAATACCGTGAGGTGCTGGCCACCTACGGCCAGCATCAGGACATGCCGTTGACCACGGTGGGCTTCGGCGAGGACGGCCGCGTCAAAATCTCGGAACTGGAGCGTACCCTGGCCGACGATTGCGCCTGCCTGGTGGTGCAGTCGCCCAACTTCTTCGGCACTATTGAGGACGTCCCCGCGTTGGCTGACCTGGCACGGAGCAAGGGCGCGCTGCTGGTAGTCGCCATCGCCGAGGCGGTTTCGCTCGGCATCGTGAAGCCTCCCGCAGAGGCCGACATTGTGGCCATGGAGGCGCAATCCTTCGGCGTCCCATTAGGCTTCGGCGGCCCCTACGCCGGTGTGATTGCCACCCGCGAAAAATATGTGCGCCAGATGCCGGGGCGCCTGGTGGGCCAAACCCGTGACAAGCACGGCAAGCGCGGCTATGTGCTCACCCTGGCCACGCGCGAGCAGCACATCCGCCGCGAGAAGGCCACCTCCAACATCTGCACCAACCAGGCCCTGATCGCGCTTATGGCCAATGTTTTTATGACGGTCTACGGCCGCGAAGGGCTGAGGGAACTG
>DATJFA010000521.1:0-5145 GCA_035496015.1 Terriglobales bacterium
TGCAGCTTCAGAAATGAGTGGCTCGCCGGCGACCAGATTCTTCCTGCCTGGGAAGAAACGCCGGAGCGCACAAGGAAGCGCTTTTCCGGCAGGCGCCACAGGTCATAATTCAGCTGCGCCAGATGTTTCAGCTGGTAGCCCTGGGCAAGCAGAGCCGGAGTCAGCGCCGAGCCGGGAAAAACGTTGCGGAAATCTCGGTGCGAAAGCTCCACCCCGGTAGACCAGTCCCAGCGCCCGCTGACAAAGGAATTGATTCCGGCGGTCACAGCCTGGCGACGCATATTGGCAGAACCCAGCAAGGGTGCCAAGCCAGTGAAGGACGGACGAATATCCCAGTTCTCGTTGCGCAGGTCCATTTGCACGCTATAGCGCTGCTTTGCGTTGTACTTCCAAGGGCCTGATACCGATCCCTCGAAGCGTCGTTTCTGCGCGTCCCAACGCAGCAAGGATTCGATGTTGATGGCGGAATGGCCGAGATTGAAATACTCGGGATAAATGGTCTGCTGAAAAACGCCGCGAAAGGTTGAAATCGCCGCCTGCCATTTGTTGGCGCCCCAGCCATTGCGTTCGCTTCCGCGGAACACGGCATCGAAATTGTCATCCGGGCGAGCGTTCAGGTCGAACGCGTAGCGAGGGAAGACGTCCAGTCCGCGAACTCGAGCCTGGGTGGTCCACAGGTCGGGCAAAGACAGTACGGAGGCTTGCGAGAAGGCGAAAGCCGTGTCCAGCAGGGCTGCATTTATTTGCGGCTCAGGCTGCAGCGAAATGCTGGCAATGCGGGGCTTGCCCACTCGATTCCAGTACTTCAGGGCCGCTTCCGTGTTGCCCTGGAGAAAGTAGATACTGCCCAGGAAATCGTTGGCGTAGGGATCGCCGGGATGGAGTTTGAGGGCGCGCCGCAGCCATTTGGCAGCTTGCGGGTAACGCTTTTGCCTGAAGGCGACGCCGGCAAGCTCGACGGGGAATCTAACATCGCGAGGCTGCAGGCGATAACCGGCGGTCAAAGCCTGAGAAGCTCGGTGCCAGAGTCCAAGCCGGGCCAGAGCCATGCCGTAGTAGTAATCCAGGTCAGCAGAAGGCTGGGGAACAGTTTCCGCCAGGCGCACTATTTCCTGCCACTGCTGTTTGGCAAAGAGTTGTTGGATGGTGGCGGTTTGAGCGCCGGGCTGGTTACTCGACTGTCCGCTGCCGGGCAAAGCCATGCAAGTCAGCAAGAGAAGCCTAGCGGCACAACGAATCAGCGGCCGCCTTGCTGGGGGACGGCTAGCAGGGCCCAGTTGGCGGTAGCCTTCCATTCGGCTTCAAATTTCGAGCGCTCTTCCTTGAGCAGCTTGCGCGCGGCCGGGTCATTGACCATCACGAGCCCCTGTTGCCAGTCCAGTCCGGTAACAACCACATAATGCAACGGCGTCTGGCTGCCGGGCCGAAGAGCCACGATCAAAGGACGTCCTTTTTCCAGATGCTGCTTCAGGTTCTCCCAATCGCCATGGAAAGCGAATGTGCGGAACCCGTGCAGTTGCAGATACTGTTCTATGCCGGAAGCGTAAATCCCCTGGGCGTCGCGGGAGTAGAGGGCGCGTTGTATGAGGGCCGGATCGGCCACATCCGACGCGCGCCCTTGTTGTTGAAACCAGTACTGCATCACCATGGCCACGCTGGCGGCGCCACAGCCGTTCTTCTCTTGCCTGACAAAGGGCACGTCGAGCCATACACCCGGCGCGCCCGCTGCCAACAGGCTGCCGCACAAGCACAGCAACACGGTGACTCGGCTGAGTGTACGAACGAGCATGCAACCGCTTCTAACGGACGGCGACGATGATCAAGATGAGCGCCGCGATGGCAACCAGGATGATAAGCAGGTCGCGGTCGTCAATTCTGCCGGCGGCAAAGTCGGCTTGCGCATTGGCAGAGCGCGACGCCAGTTGGGCCAATTCCTGATCGCTCAGGGTGGAAACCGCGGTCTTCACCTGCGAAGGGTCCATATGAGCCGATCGCAGAGCCTTCTGGGCGCGCGGCGAGGACAGGAATTGTGTAACTGTCTCCAGGTTGCGCTGCCGTGCCTGACTGGCCGCCATGGTCTCTTTCTGCAGGTCAGCCGGGCTGACTACGTGAGCCTGGGCTGCGAGGTTAGAGGGGAAAGCGAAAAACAGCGCGAGAACAGCTGCCATCAAGGTTCGAACTGGCTGCCAAACTGAAAGACGCATGGTTGAAAATCTCCTTTGCGTAAACTCGCGGCCAGAGTACCAAAGAGGACTTGCGAGCCGATTATACGAATGGCCTAAGACGTTGGTAATTACTGTTGTGGCACCGTCGTCCCGGCCAAATTTGACGGAAGTTGCGCGCAAGCACTAGCTACAATCGAGACGAAGAAGGGCGATGTGAACTTCTACGAAGTGAGATCGGCAAAGTATTTGCTCGCCAACCACTGCTCCAGGTTGCTTTGCAGGCGCTCGGAAACTTCGCTGAAGCGAATGCCGGCATGGCCGTGCTCATCGGTCCAGGCGACTTCCCCGCGGGCTTCGACAAAACTGTCAGTCTCGGGCAAGTCGAAACGCAGGCGCACCGGTTCGGCGGGATCGAGCGCTTCCGAAGCCGCGATGGCGATGCCGCCCTGGCTGAGATTGGTGATGTTGGCCGTGATTTTGCGTTTATCGGCGAAGGTGAGGCTCACCGGAATATCCACCTCCTGCCGGAAGTAGCGCAGGCGGCCGCGCAGCATGAGATTGCGGGCGGCGGACAGAGTACGCACCGCCTGCTCCATGGAAATCGGTTTTTCAAATACAAAGCGGGCGCCCAGTTGCGAGAGTTCCGGCAGGCCCATTCCGTGCGCGGCAATGGCTAAAGGCACGGAAGCGCGGCAAGAGGCGTGGCCGCGGAGATTGCGCAAAAAATCAGCCGCGCCGCGCAATTCGCAATCCACAATGACAGCGTCAAATTTGGAGTGGGTGATTCGGTCGCGAGCCGACTCCGGTTCGGAATCGACGTGAACCCCAATCCGGAGGTTACCCAGGACACCACCCAGAACGCTGATGGTCTGCCAATCGTCGCAGATCACGATGGACTCGAGAGTCATAGCTGAAGCGATGGTATGCGGCGGGAGGGAGGGGCCGAAGATAACTGAAGTAATAGCACGTCTGGCCGATGGCGGCGGGCACGTCTGGTGCCTTAAGCTCCTGGCCGGGAAGCCTCCCCGGCGGTGGCAGCGGTCAGTGAGGGCTCCCGATACCAGGCCACGGTGCGCTCCAGGCCTTCTTCAAAGCCCACGGCAGGACGATAACCCAGGTGTTTCTGCGCCAGGGAGATGTCGGCAAAAGAGTGCTTAATATCGCCGGCGCGCTCGGGACCGTGCTGCACGGGGCCATGGTAGCCGGTGATTCGCCGCAGCAAGGCGACGGTCTGGTTAAGGCTGGCCTGGTGACCAGTGGCGATGTTGAAAACGCGGCCCACCACCTGGGAAGCCGGGGCAGTGCACGCCAGCAAGTTGGCGGCTACGGCGTTCTCCACAAAGGTGAAATCGCGGCTTTGTTCGCCATCGCCGAAGATGGTGGGCTGCTGCCCGATGAGCATGAAGCTAATGAAGCGGGCGAGCACGCCGGAATAGGGAGAATTGGGGTCCTGATAGGGGCCAAAAATATTGAAGTAGCGGAGGCAGACCGTTTCCAGCCCATAAACTTGGCAAAAAGACTGCATGTAGAGTTCGCCGGCCAGCTTGGAAACGGCATAAGGAGAGATGGGATGGGAGGGCATATCTTCGCGCTTGGGCAAGGTGGGAGTATCGCCATAGGCGGAGGAGGAGGCGGCAAAGACCACGCGTTTGACTTTGGCGTCACGTGCGGCAACCAGCAGGTTGAGGGTGCCATCCACGTTGGCCCGGTTCGAACCCAGGGGATCGGAAACGGAGCGGGGAACAGAGGCCATGGCGGCCTGGTGAAGGACGTAATCCACATTGTGGCAGGCATCGCGCATGGCATCGAGGTCGAGAAGGTCGCACTCGCGGAAGTCCAGCCTGCCGGCCATGTCGGTAATGTTTTCCCGCTTGCCAGTGGCGAAGTTGTCAATGCCGCAAACTTTTTCACCGCGCGCCAGTAAGGCCCGCGCCAGGTTCGAGCCGATGAAACCCGCAACTCCCGTGACCAGGTATTTCGCCATGGTGAAATGATACGGGAAAGTCCCGGCAAAGGCTTGTCTTTTGCGGCAAGCCAGAAGCTGGTAAAGTAGTAAGCGCAGCACACATTTGTGCTCCCCCCTTGCAGCAAAAACAAGGCAACTTGACACAATCCAGTTAGTTCCTAGTAGACCGAGGCAAGTAGATGCGAATTGCAGTTGTGGGTTCGGGATACGTTGGCCTGGTGGCCGGCGCATGTTTTGCAGAACTGGGGCACGACATCATTCTGGTGGACAACGACGCCGCGAAGCTGGCGGCGCTGCAGAGGGGGGAAGTCCCCATTCACGAGCGTTTCCTGCCGGAATTGCTGCAGCGGCACCGGGGCTCGCGGCTGACTTTTTCCGGCGACCTGGCGAAGGCGGCCCTGGACAGCGCGGTCATCTTCATCGCCGTGGGCACGCCGCCCACCGAGGGCGGAGAAGCCGATCTTTCTTACGTGGAATCAGTGGCGCGTGAAGTGGCAGGCGCGGTGAACGGCGGCTACAAGATTGTGGTCGAAAAGAGCACGGTCCCGGTGTACACCAGCACCTGGGTGCGCAAGGTGATGATGCTCAACGGCGCGCAAGAGAGCTCCTTCGACGTAGCCTCCAATCCTGAGTTCCTGCGTGAAGGCACGGCCGTGACCGATTTTCTATATCCCGACCGCATCGTGGTGGGAGCCGACAACGAGCGCTGCGCTGCCGTGCTGCGCGAGATTTACCGGCCCATGACCGACGGCAGTTATTACCGCGGCAAGGATGTGGTGCCCGGGCCGGATGGGGCGCAGGTGCCGCCGCGGCTGATCGTGACCAGCGCCAAGAGCGCGGAACTGATCAAGCACGCCTCCAACGCGTTTCTGGCGATGAAGATTTCCTTCATTAACGCGGTGGCCAGCGTCTGCGAAAATGTAGGCGCTGATGTGGCCCAGGTATGCGAAGGCATGGGCACCGATTCACGCATCGGGCGCCGCTTTCTTCGGCCCGGTGTGGGCTATGGCGGTT
>DATJFA010000522.1:0-2115 GCA_035496015.1 Terriglobales bacterium
TCAAGCCCGGCCGCAACCTCAGCACCGGCGATGTGACTTTGAATTATCCCGGGATTCTTCTCGGGGTGGGCGGCCATATGCACGATTACGGCCGCGAACTGGTGCTCACGAATTTGACTCGCAAGCAAACCGTAGCCACCCTGGATTCCAAACTCGATGCCAGCGGCCACATGGTTTCCATGCCTATCGTGCTGTTCATGAAAGAAGGCGGGTACAAAGTGGCGAGGGGCGACCGCATGCAGGTCACCGCCACCTACCTGAATCCCACCGGCCGCGTTCTGCGCGAGGGCGCCATGGGCATCGTGGTCGGCTACTTCCTGCCCGCCGACGAGGGGCAGTTCATGAAGCTCCATCGCCCGGGCGGGGTCGCAATGAAGAACGAAGAATGAGGAATAACGAATGGGCTCAGAACCCGGACCGCTCTGGGCTTAATTCATCATTTTTCATTCATCAATCTTCAATTACGCCGCGTGTTTCTCCACCAGAAACGCCATGGCCGTGCGCAGCGCCTCTTCGCCGTTGAGTGCGATGGGAAAGGACTGGTCCGGCATCTTGCGCCAGACCCCGTTTTCCTGCAGGTAGGTGGAAACGTAGTAGGGAATATCCGGGTTGGAATAGGAATGCCAAAGTTCCAGCCTGTAGGAAGTACCGGAAATAACCACTAAGCCGGTTTTCATCAGTTCCCAGGATTCATTGATCCCGGCAAAGCATCGAAAATCCTCCAGCGCATTTTGGGCCATGCTGGCTATCCCTCCGTCCTGTAGTCAGATGCCCGCCCCTGGCCGGCGGGAGCACGAAAAAGGCCATCCTGAAGCCACGAACGGGTAGCTTTTTGATGGCCGAGCGTCCAGCGACCATTGGCTTACACCTGCCATTCCGCAATCATCTAAACTGGTCCAGATGCGGACCGTGCTCAAACTGCTGGGACTCGCGGTGCTTGCGGCCGCCGCCTGGCTCGCCTGGGCTTTGTGGCTGCCCGTGCGGCCAGCCGCGCAGACCACCGTGTTGCTGCACCCCGGTTACAGCACCCATCATATTGCCCGCGAGCTCAAATCCGCAGGCGTAATTCGCAGTGCCAGCGCCTTCCTGCTGTGGCATTTTGTGGTCCATCCCAAGACGCTGAAAGCCGGCGAATACCGGTTTGAACAGTCCGCCAACGCCATTCAGGTGCACCGCCGACTGGCTCGCGGCGATGTTTACGTGCACACGGTCGTGGTACCGGAGGGCTTCAACATCTTTGAAATTGCCCAGGCGATGCAAGCCGCTGGCCTGGGCTCGGAAAAGGAATTCCTGCAGGCCGCCCGTGCCGACATCGTGCTCATCCATGACCTGGACCCTCAGGCCACTTCGCTGGAAGGCTACCTTTTTCCGGACACTTACCAGTTCACGCGTACCCAGACGCCGACCGATATGCTGGCCGTGATGGTGCATCGTTTCCGCGCCAAGGCGCACTCGCTCGGATTGACCGGCAACCTGCACCAGGTGGTCACCATGGCCTCCATTGTGGAGAAGGAGACCGCCGTCTCTGAGGAACGCCCCCTCGTGGCGAGTGTGTATTACAACCGGCTGAGCCAGCGCGTCGCTCTGGACGCCGACCCGAGCATAATCTATGCCGAACTGCTGGCCGGCTCCTACACGGGCGCGCTGCACCACGATGATATGCAGTTCAATTCGCCCTACAACACTTACCGCCACATCGGCCTGCCCCCGGGGCCCATTGCTAACCCTGGAGTGGCATCGCTGCAGGCCGCTATGCATCCCGCCAGCAGCGACTACCTTTACTTCGTCAGCGCCGGCGACGGCCACCACCGCTTTGCCGCCACCCTGGAAGAGCACAATCACAACGTAGCTCTCTACCGCAAAGCAGTTAATGTCATGAGGTAAACGGGCGCATCACCGCGTTTCCCCTTGCATCTAAAGAGGTTTGCCGCGCTACAGCCCACGTACGGGCCGGCGGCACGTTATATACTTTGGGGGAGCTCTAATATTCATCGTAACTGTTGCATGGCTTTTCCAGTGCGCCACCGCGTTCTCCTGCTGCTTCTCGTCGTTATCCCATTGAGCGGCTGCCTGTTCCGCTCACATAAAGTGGAGAACCGGATCAGCACTGCCAAG
>DATJFA010000523.1:0-5063 GCA_035496015.1 Terriglobales bacterium
AGAGCTCGAGCGTGATGGCGCCTTCTTCGACGCCGCCGGCAGTGCTGTCGGAGAGAGTCTCCTGTTCAGGGAATTCAATCACCCGCGCCGCCTTCATGCATTCGTACATGACGCGCGAATTCTCCGGCCAGCAGGCTACAATTTTCACTTTCCTGTTCACAGTCTTCAGATAGCTGCCAATGCCGGAAATCAGCCCGCCGCCGCCCACGGAGATGAACACCGCATCCAGTTCCGGCAACTGGCGGGCCAGTTCCACGCCCAGCGTGCCTTGTCCCGCGATGACCTGCTGGTCGTTGTAAGGAGAGATGAACACCTGCCCGGTTTGCCGCGAAACTTCACGGGCTTTGTTTTCCGCGTGCACGGGGTTCTCGCCGTGAAAAATCGTGGCGCCGCCCAGTGAGCGGATGAGTTCCACCTTTTCCGGCAGCGTGCCTTCCTTCATATAAATGGTGGCCTTGGCGCCCAGTTTGCGCGCGGCATAGGACACCGCCATGCCGTGATTGCCGGTGGAGGCGGCAATTACGCCACGCTCCAGTTGCTGGGGCGAGAGCGACAAGAGTTTGCTCATGGCGCCGCGCAGCTTGAAGGAGCCGGTATGCTGGAAGTGCTCAAGTTTGAGCCAGACCTCCGCGCCGCCGATTTGGCTGAGATAGTGCGAGCGCTCGAGCGGCGTCTCCAGCACGTGCGGGCGGATGCGCTGCTCGGTGGCCAGTATTTCTTTTTTCCAGTCCATATCCTCTTCTACCCACGAGGCTGCCACGAAAAGGTGCCGTCCGCTAAAGCGGACTCGTTTTGTTCCAGTTCCGCTTTCCCAGCACTTCCGTGCTGGGCTTTACTATGACGCCCCTGTAGGGGCTGGAGTGAGGCGGTCCGCAACCGGAGCTACTATCCAGAACCTCACTGGGCTCCATCGGTTCGAGTCTGTGTGACAACGTTCTTTCGCCTCGCTGGGGCTATGAATTTTACTCGCTTTACCCCGGACTTACGTCATCGGGCATTTGGCGGACGGCGTGAAGGCCGTCCCTTCAAAGCCCTGCTCAAGCCACAGCTTGAATCAGAGTTTTCCTTTAGCCACGCCCGGCGCCGCCCAATTCCAGTTTCTTTTTAGGGCACGATTAGTGCACCATAGACGGCCTGATGACCGCCACCAATCCTCCTCCGGGCGCTCCCGCTCGGCCTGAAAGCCAGCTGATTCCGACGCCCCGAGGTAATGGCGGTGAGGTTATGCGTCCCAAGCGGACGATGGGAGCGGTGGACCTGGTGCTGTTTTATGTGGTGACCGGCGTGAGCCTGCGCTGGATCGCTACCGCCGCCAGCGCCGGCCCCAGCGCGCTGATTATCTGGTTTGGAGCCTGGCTCACCTTCTACACGCCGCTGGCGCTCTCGGTAATTGAACTTTCGTCGCGCTATCCGCAGGAAGGCGGGCTTTACGTGTGGAGCAAGCGCGCCTTTGGCGACTTTGGCGGCTTCATGTGCGCCTGGATCTACTGGACCAGCAACCTGCCATATTTTCCCGCCGTCCTCTATTTCGCCGCCAGCAACGCCTTGTACATGCGGGGTAACCGGTGGAACCATCTTGCGAACAACGCTCACTTCTACATTGCTTTTTCCATCGCGACCCTGGCGCTGGTGACCATCATGAACGTGGCCGGACTGGATGTGGGCAAATGGCTGCACAATGTGGGCGCGCTGGCCATGTGGCTGCCGGTAGTAATTATCGTAGGCATGGGGGCGCTTGCCTGGCACCGCTTCGGGTCGGCCACGTCGTTCAGCGCGCGGGCAATGATCCCCAGCACGCACCTGAAAGACATGATTTTCTGGTCAACGCTGACGTTTGCCTTCGGCGGCTGCGAAACCGCGTCGTTTATGGGCGAGGAGATCAAGAACACGCGGCGCGCGGTGCCCTGGGCGCTTTTCACCGGCGGCCTGGTGGTGACCTTCTGCTACGTGATGGGCACGGTGGGCGTATTGCTGGCGCTGCCGCACGACCAGGTAAGCGACCTGCAGGGATTGATGCAGGCCATCACCAAGACGGCGGAACGGGTGGGTGTTTTCTGGGTTATACCGGTGGCTGCCGGCTTTATTGCGCTCAGCAACCTGGGGGCGGCAGGCGCGTACCTGGCAGCGGTGGCACGCCTGCCGTTTGTGGCCGGCCTGGACCGCTTTCTGCCACCCCTTTTTGGCAAACTGCATCCGCGGTGGAAGACGCCTTACGTGGCTTTGATTCTGCAGGCGGGCTGCGGCGTGCTGTTTGTGTTTTTAGGACAGGCGGGCACCAGCGTGAAAGGCGCCTACGACGTGCTGGTGAGCATGGGCATCATCACCTACTTCCTGCCCTACCTGTTCCTGTTTGGCGCCATGTTCCGCCTGCAACGCGACCCAGCCGGCGGGGAGGTGATTCGCGTTCCCGGCGGCAAGCCTGTCGCTTTCCTCATTTCCTGTGTGGGCTTCACAACCGCGCTGCTGACCATTGGCCTTTCTTTCGTGCCCAGCCCGGAGGAGGCGAATCCGGGGCTGGCAGTCATCAAGGTCGTGGGCGGGACGGCGGTACTGGTTGCTGTGGGCGCGGCATTGTACTGGTTAGGGCGAAAGAGGGCGCGGGAGGCAACGAGCTATCGATAGCGGCAAGGTTCGGCACTGTTATCGAAACACAAGGTCCCTCGACTCGGGCTAAGTCTCGCAAGCTCGACGCACCCTCGCTCGGGATGACAGACCGATAGGGTTGCTCCACCAAGAACATTGTTAAGCAGCAATCAATAATCATCCGCATCATCTTCTTCGCACAACAGCCGGTCAGTCGAAGATCGCGGTCTTATTTCCGTAGAGAAGAATGCGGTTATCAATGTGCCAGCGCACGGCGCGCGAGAGCACCACCTTTTCCAGGTCGCGGCCCTTCTGGATCAGGTCCTCGAGAGCGTCGCGATGCGAGATGCGAATCGTGTCCTGCTCAATGATGGGGCCTTCGTCGAGCACTTCGGTGACGTAATGGCTGGTTGCGCCCACCAGTTTGACTCCGCGCTCATAGGAACGGTGATAAGGCTTGGCCCCAATGAACGCGGGGAGGAATGAATGGTGAATATTGATGATCCGGTTGGGGAAAGCAGCTATGAAGCCGGGGGAAAGGATCTGCATGTAGCGGGCCAGCACCACGAGGTCAACGCGCTGCTCGCGCAGCAGCGCCAGCTGCTTCTGTTCGGCGGCGGCTTTGTCGCTGGCCGGAACTGGAATGTGTTGAAACGGCACCTGGTGGAAGGCAGTAAGCGCTTGCGCATCCGGGTGATTGCTGATGATGAGCGGGATCTCGCAGGCGAGCTCGCCAATTTTGTGGCGGTATAAGAGGTCAGCCAGACAATGATCCAGGCGGGAAACCATGATGGCCACACGCGGGCGAACAGCGGAAGTTGACAGCCGCCACTGCATATCGAACTGCCGGGCCAGGGGCGTGAAATTTTGGGCGAACTCGTCTGCCAAGATATCGAAACCGGCCAGATCCCATTCCACGCGCATCAGAAACAGATTCTTGTCGCCATCACCGTGCTCGTCGGCATGCAGGATGTTGCCGTTGTGGCGGTAGATAAATTCGGCGATGCTCGCCACCACACCTTTGCGGTCAGGGCAGGTGACCAGGAGGACGGCCGTTTGCTTTTTGGGAGCCTCGCCGGGCATGGGCTCAGAATCTCCCTCGCGCCGATGAAGGCCGGCCAATGGCGCCGCGCAGCACCTCGAGAAACTGGCCGATGCGGGCTTCTTTGTGGGCGGCGGGCCGGCCGTTGCGGCGAAAGAGGCCGGGATCGAGCTCTTCGGTCAGGAGCGCATCCTGAAACCGCTCCATGGTCCAATCCAGAATGGAAACAATCATCTCCAGGTCAATGTCGGAGCGCACTTCGCCGCGCCTTATGCCCATCTTGACGAAGGCCACCGTTCCGTAAGGATCCTCGCTGGCCAGGAAGCGGTTGATCTGGCGCTTGAGGCTGAGATCGGCGCCATGATTTCCCAGCAGGGAGACACGGTAAGGGATCCAGTCCTCGCGCAGCAAATGTTCGGTGCGGACCAGCCAGTAGCGCAGGGTGGCGAAGAAACCCTTCTGCAGCACTTCCGCGGGAGCATGCAGGTAAGCGGGGAAGGAGCGAACAGCCTTCTTGTAAACCTCGAAGAACAGCCCGCTTTTGCTGCCGAAGTGCTGAAAGATGGAGCCCTTGGCAATGCCGAGCTCGCCGGCAATGTCGCCCACGCGGGCATCCTGGAACCCGCGCCCGGCGAAGTGACGCATGGCGGTGTTGATAATCTGCGTGCGCTTGACTGACGAGCGCCCGGGGCGCGGCAACGAAGCAGGAGAAACAGCAGGAGTTGTGGCGGTGTGCATGACCAAGGGTCACTTTTTCGCAGCTCACGGTGCGCTGCGGGCAGGAAAATACTACAAAACGCCCGAAAGCAACAGTAGTATGTGCGCTGACCTCCGGGCGACCGGTTGCGACCCACGGTCATTTCTGAACCATGTCACGATCTTCCCCCTTCGATGTGATCGTCATTGGAGCCGGCCACAATGGGCTGACCGCCGCGGCGTACCTGGGCGGAGCCGGCCTGTCCACGCTGGTGCTGGAGCGGCGCGAGATTGTGGGTGGTTGTTGCGTAACCGAGGAAATTGCGCCCGGCTGCCGGGCCTCGACCACCTCTTATATTGCGAGCATGCTGCGGCCGGAAGTGATCCGCGACCTGGAGCTGGCTTCGCACGGATTGCGGATGGTGCCTTGCGATCCGGCACTGCAGGTGCCGTTCCCGGATGGCCAGGTAGTGCCCTGGTGGGCTGAGCGGGAGCGCACGGTGGCGGAGTTGCGCAAAATTTCTGTCCAGGATGCAAATACCTTCATACGAGTGGACGAGGAGTTGAAAAAGCTGGCCCGCTACCTGCAGCCTTTTTTTCTGGAGCCGCCGCCGGAGGTTGAGCTGGATGGGCTGGAAAGCTGGTGGAAGCTGCTGCGCGTGGGGCGGCGGTTCCGCGGCATCAGCAATCAGGAAATTGCCAGGCTCATCTCCTTTCTGACCGGCAGCCTGGGCGATTTCCT
>DATJFA010000524.1:0-3213 GCA_035496015.1 Terriglobales bacterium
CAGCGTCAGCAGGTTAAGGTTCTTCTGCAAGCGGGCCTGCAACGAGGTTGTGCCGTACTGGCGGAGGGCCTGCCGCAGCAAGGCGAGCGCGGCGCCGCGACTACCATTCTTCGCTAAAGCCTGAGCTTGCACCTCTAGGGCTCCGCCCAGAGCGAGCGGCAAGCGCGGTTCGGCGTCCAGAGCGCGACGAGTAAGCTGCTGCCGGCATAACTGCTCCGTCTGCCGGGCGTAATCCTGGGCCGCCGCAACCTGCCCCAGCTCCAGCTTGGCGCGGGCAATTTCCGCCATGAACTGCAGCAACTGGGCGTCTACGCCATTGCGGGCGCGATAGGCCTCGACTTGTGCCTCCGCCTGCGCCACCTGGGCGGGAGAGGGCACAGCCTTCTGGGCGCCAGCCAGACTTGACCAGACAATACAGCCCAGAATCAGCAGCTTAGGAACCCATCCGCGCATACATCCATGATGCCTGTGGGGTAGGAAAGTTTCCATTTTCCCGTATCCTGGCCTTACTGGGGCGATCTCTATTTTGCTTCACAACGCCAGGCAGGCGGATAAGGTGTATATTAGGCCAACCAGCTCGGGGCGTGGTTAAATCCTATCCTGCACACACCGCCTAACGGCTCCGCGGACGAGGAGGTTTCTATGAAACCCGCATATTTCCTCGGCAGTTTGCTATGGGTACTTTTGCTGAGCGCCAGCCTGACGGCTCAGGGCCGACCCACGGGTGGCGGAGGCACCGGCGGCGGTGGCGGCAGTCGAACCACGACCGGCAGCCCAGGCTCATATCCCGGCTCAAACACTCCTCCCATCATGAACAATCCCAACCTCTCCACCACGCCGATGCCGCTTTTTCTTTCCGGCAAGGTAAGGATTGATGATGGCAGCGAACTGACCGACGCGGCGACCATCGAAAGCATGTGCAACGGCGACCGGCACTTCGAAGGCTATACCGACCGCAAAGGCAACTTCAGCTTTGAATTCGGCAAAGAGCGCAACATGGGCAACGACGACGTGGCCACCACCGGCAGCACCAATATGCCGGGGCAGCCGCGCAGCGCTTTGCAGCAGCGCCGGGAGTTGCAGCAATGCGAGCTGATCGCGGTGTTGCCCGGCTTTACCTCGCAGGCGATCGAACTCTCCGCGGTGGACACAACCGAGTCCATGAACGTAGGGACCATCGTCCTGCACCGGCTGGCGCACGTGGAGGGCTTTACCATCAGCGCCACCACGGCCATGGCCCCGCCCAAAGCCAAGAAGGCTTTCGAAAAAGGTCGGGAAGAAGAGCAGAAAAAGAAGTGGGAGGCGGCGGAGAAAAAATTCCAGGAGGCGGCGCAGATGTACCCCAAATTCGCCGCCGCGTGGCTGGAGTTGGGACGCATGCAGCTGCAAAGGAAGGATGAGGCTGCCGCGCGGGAATCCTGGCAGCAGGCGGTGGCCGCCGATCCGCAGTTTGTCACCCCCCATCAATTGCTGGCGGGTCTTGCCTTTCAGCAGCAGAAGTGGCAGGAAGTGCTGGACCAGACCGGCATTGCGCTCCGCCTGAATCCCCTGAGTTTCGCCGGCGAGTGGTACTACAGCTCGGTGGCCAATTACTACCTGGGGCATTATGAAGAGGCGGAAAAGAGCGCGCGGCAAGGGATCCAGACCGACGTTGAGCACCGCATTCCGAAGCTGGAATATCTGCTGGGCATAATTCTGGCGCGCAAGCACGATCTCCAGGGGGCGACGGAGCATATGCGCAACTATGTGCGCCTTGCGCCCAAGGCGCCCGACGTCGCCCAGGTGAACGAACAGATCGCCAACATCGAGAAGCTTTCCTCGACCCAGTCGGCTACCCAGAAGTGAAAGATCAATTGGGGTGCAAGACATGGCGCCCCGGTCTTCATTCGAATCGCTGCGAGCTTGGCGTCCCACCCGGTCGCGTTTCGCTCTCCTGAACCCTGGAAGCCCGTGGCAAGCCCGCCGAGGCCGATTTATACTCGTGACACTGCAGGTCAACCCTAAGACAAGGACTTAGCATGGCAACCATGCCCAAGAGTGAAGGACAGCCCGCCAAGCTCAAGTACATTCCCTGGAACTCCGTGGAACTGGAAGATTTGAACCCGCTGCTGCAGCGGCAGATGGTGGTCGGCGAAAAGATGATGCTGGCGCGCGTGCTGCTGAAGAAAGGCTGCGTAGTGCCGCTGCACAGCCATGAAAATGAGCAGATTACCTACATCCTGGAAGGCGCGCTGAAATTTGAAATTGACGGCCGCGAAATCGTGGTGGGTGCCGGGGAAGTGCTCTGCATTCCTTCCCACATGCCGCACAAGGCGATCGCGCTGGAAGATACGGTGGATCTGGACGTGTTCACCCCGCCGCGGGCTGACTGGCTGAGCAAGACCGACCAGTACCTGCGCCGCTGATATCCTCGGCGGCACATTTGAGAAGCATGACAACCGGGGCGAAAGCGCGCGCGGAGATGAAGGGCAGCCATGCCCTGCGCTGCATCGAGTGTGGAACTGAATTCGAGCGCGCCGGCGCCGAATTCCGCTGCCCCCACTGCGGAGACCTGCTGGAGGTGGTCTACCCGGGATGGGCTGCTAACGAGGCCCATACGGCAGTTTGGGCTTCACAACTGAAGCAGACCTGGTGGGAACGCAACCTTTCGCGCAGCACCGAGGATGCCAGCGGGGTGTGGCGCTTCCGCGAGTTGCTGCCGCACTTGCCTGAGCCGCGGCGGATTATCACGCTGCGCGAAGGCAACACGCCGCTTTTCGCGTTGCCCGGCTGCGCTCGCGCCGCCGGAGTGGACCGACTTCTGGCCAAGCACCAGGGCATGAATCCCACAGGCTCGTTCAAGGACACGGGCATGACCGTAGCCATCTCGGTGGCTCGCCAGGAAGGCTTCTCCTGGGTCGCCTGCGCCTCCACCGGCAACACTTCGGCCTCCATGGCCGCTTACGCCGCCCAGGGCGGGCTGCGCAGTCTGGTGCTGATTCCAGAGGGCAAAATCGCCTGGGGCAAGCTCTCCCAGGCGTTGGATTACGGCGCGCTCACCTGCCAGCTGCGGACTGACTTCGACGGCTGCCTGCAAATTTTGACCGAACTCGTGCGGTGCCATCCTATTTACCTGCTCAACTCGATTAATCCTTACCGGCTGGAAGGGCAGAAGACGGCCGCCCTGGAACTGCTGGAACAACTGGAGTGGCAGGTGCCGGACCACATCATCGT
>DATJFA010000525.1:0-3762 GCA_035496015.1 Terriglobales bacterium
GCTGGTCATGGGTCAGGCCGGTGATGTGAAATTTGTAACCCTCGCCGGCATGCGCCATTTCCGGCACCATGTCGCCATTGGTCTCGTAGGGAAGGTAATCGGCGGGAGGCTTGCTGGTGTGGCGGCGAGGGAAAATTTCAATTTGCTCAGCGGGAGGAATCACCACCTTTTCGGTCATGTGGCCGACCACTTCGTCCATCATCAGCATGACCGGAACCCGGAACTGCTCGGCAAAGTTGAAGGCTTGGATGGTCAGGTCGAAGCACTCCTGGGGCGAGTTGGGGCAGAGGGCAATGACTCCATAATCGCCATGAGAACCCCAGCGCGCCTGCATCATGTCCGCCTGAGCGGGCAGGGTGGGCAAGCCGGTGGAGGGCCCGCCACGCTGCACGTTGACGAACACGCAAGGCGTTTCCGTCATGGCGGCGTAGCCGATGTGCTCCATCATCAGGGAGAAGCCGGGGCCGGAGGTCACGGTGAAAGCCTTGGCTCCGCCCCACACCGCGCCCTGCAGGGCGATGGAGGCAGCCAGTTCGTCTTCCATCTGGATGAAGATTCCGCCCAATGTGGGCACGCGCGCGGCAAAGCGCTCCACCACCTCGGTGGAGGGAGTAATGGGATAACCCGAGGCAAAACGCGCGCCCGCTGTAAGCGCGCCTTCGCAGCAGGCATGGTCGCCGTCGAGGAAGTGCACGCCAGTAAGGACGCCGCGGGCATCAGCGTGCATCAGTCGTCTCCTTGTTGGGCGTTGCCTGGGGCTGCGGCTGGCGGTAACCAAAGATTGCGAAATCGGGACAGTACATGCCGCACAGGTCGCAACCGCTGCACTTTTCCGCCGCGACCACGTGCGGCGGGTGATAGCCCTTGGAATTGAAGGCAGAAGAGAGCGCCAGCACCTTGGTGGGACAGAATTCCACGCAGAAGCCGCACGCCTTGCAGCGCTCGACCACAATTTTGACCGCGCCTTTAGCCATGATCCCCCACTTGCCGCGCACGGCGGCCGGCAATCAGGAACCATTATGAATTCGAATGTTGCAGGGTGGTGTGATGTGGGTCACGAAGCGACGTGAGGAGGGACACATGGACCTGTGTACAGCGGCTGAAGCCGGCCTCAAGGGCAATCGGGTCGGCATGGCTGAAGCCATGCCCTGGCACGAATCTTTCCTGGAGTTCTGGCCGCGGTTATTTCTTCCGCACCGAGATGCCCAGCTCTTTCAGTTGCGCTTCGCTGACCGGGGTGGGCGCGTCCACCATCAGGTCCACGGCTTTGGCCGTCTTGGGGAAGGGAATCACCTCGCGCAAGCTGTCCGCTCCGGCGAGAATCATCACAATGCGGTCCAAACCGAGCGCGATGCCGCCATGCGGCGGCGTGCCGTACTCCAGCGCCTCCAGAAAAAATCCGAAGCGGGCCTTGGCTTCTTCATCGCTCATGCCCAGCGCATGGAAGATTTTCTTCTGAATGTCCTGGCGGTGAATACGGATCGAGCCGGAGCCCAACTCGGTGCCGTTCAGCACCACGTCGTAGGCCAGGGCGCGCACCGCCGCCGGATCGGACTCCAGCTTGTCCATGTCCTTTTCGTGCGGCGAGGTGAAGGGATGATGCGCTGCCGCCCAGCGCTTGCCCTCCTCGTCCCACTCGAACATGGGGAAGTCGGTTACCCAGAGAAAATGGAAGGCGCCGCGCCGGAAGGCGTCATGGCGCTCGGCATACTTCTGGGCCAGAGCCACGCGCAGCGCGCCCGCGGCCGTGTAAACCGCGGCATCATGCTGCTTGACCTCGGGGCCGACAATGCTCTCGGAAGGATGGTCCCCGGGGAGTTCGTTGCCGGCCACCAGCACCAGCAGGTCGTCGGGCTCGGCGCTGCTCAGTTCGCGCACCTTGGCCATGGCCTCGGGAAACGATTTCTCCAGCCGCTTGGCGTCCTCAAACAGCTTAGCGTTCCTGCGCTCGCCGAACAGCGGCTTGATGTCGTCGCGTTCTTTGCGCGAGAGCTCCCCCACCCTGGGGATGCGGATGGCCACGACGGGCAGCCACGGGTCCACGTTCAGCGTCTTCAGGTTTTCCGGCGCGAAGGCCTGGCGCACGTCGGTCATGGCGGGCAAGCGCAAATCGGGCTTGTCGGAGCCGTACTTGCGGATGGCCTGGTCGTAGGTCATGCGCAGAAATGGCGTCTTGATCTCCTGCCCGGCGGCGCGGAAGGCCGCAGTGAGGAAGCCCTCCACCACCTCGAACACGCGGTCGGGCTGGGGGAAGGTCATCTCCAGGTCTATCTGGGTGAACTCGGGCTGGCGGTCGGCGCGCAGGTCCTCATCGCGGAAGCAGCGCACGATCTGGAAATACTTGTCGAAGCCGGAGATCATCAGGATCTGCTTGAAGAGCTGCGGCGATTGCGGCAGCGCATAGAACGACCCGGGATAGACGCGGCTGGGCACCAGGTAATCGCGGGCGCCCTCGGGGGTGGAGCGGGTCATAAAGGGTGTTTCGATATCGAAAAATCCCTGTTCGGCCAGGTATCGGCGAATGGCCAGGCTCACCTTGTGCCGCAGTTCGATGTTGAACTGCATCTTCTCCCGGCGCAGGTCCAGGTAGCGGTACTTGAGGCGCACCTCCTCGTTGGGCAGCACCGATTCTCCGGGCAGAAAGGGCGGCGTTTTGGAAACATTCAGGATGCGCAACTCTTGCGCGACCAGTTCGATTTCACCGGTGGCGATGTTCTTGTTGACCAGGTTGGGCTCGCGCTGCTTGACCAAACCGGTCACTGCGATCACGTACTCCGAGCCCAGGCGGGTGGCTTTTTCGTGCAGCGCCGGGTTGAGTTCCTTGTTGAACACTACCTGGGTAACGCCGGTGCGGTCGCGCAGGTCCACAAAGATGAGATTGCCGTGGTCGCGCAGACGGTTCACCCAGCCCATGAGCACGGCGCGCTGGCCGGCATTGGCCGGGCGCAGCGTCCCGCAGGTATGGGTGCGTCGCAGGTCGCCTAGAAAGTCGAGCAAGAGTTGGTTTCGCCTTGTGTTGGGAATGCCCGCGTAAGCGGAAGGGTCATTATAAATGGAGGAGTCGGGACAACCAGTGATTGCGGCGGGTTTCAAAGTTTCGCAGTTTCAAGATTTCGGGTGTTCTGCGTTGTCGGGGATGCGGAGATAGGCTTAATGGCAGGTAATCCAGAATAGCCAACTTATTACCGGCAACCTGCGAAAGCTCGAAACCTTGACACCTGTGAAATTTTGAAACTGTCTTATTGCGCCGCCGTGGCCTGCTGGAATTTCAGCAGCCACTTGCCACCCTGGTTTACCCACACCGAGCTGACGTGCTGGTAGCGGGGTGCATGCTCGTCGCCGATGCTCATCTGCACGATGGCGTCATAGGTGACCACGGCAGCGTTGTCATTGAGCGGCAGGACCTTGGCGTCGTATATGGAATAGTTTTCCAGGTTGACGACGTTCAGTCCCTCCATCATCTCGTCTTTGCTGTAAACCTTCGCGTCGGGCGCAACTTCGAGGAAATCGTCGGTAGTGATGTTTTTGAAGAAATCCACATCTTTGCGTTTCTGCGCCTCGGGCAGCGACTTCTCCTTGGCCAGCAGAAGCTCGGTGAAGGAAGCGTTAGTGGCGGCTGAGCTTCCGGAGTTCGCGGCCGCGGACGAGGGCGAGTGGGCTGGAGTCTTGGCCGGATGGTTCGCGGCTAAACTGGCAACCGGCAACACAAGCAGGAGCACGCAAAGAAAGGACTTAATCACGGCAACCTCCGGCCGGCCCGGT
>DATJFA010000526.1:0-11348 GCA_035496015.1 Terriglobales bacterium
GCCGGGCCGCTAAGCCATTGAAAGATATGGTGGCCAGGGACGGAGTTGAACCGCCGACGCCAGCCTTTTCAGGGCTGTAATCAGCCATTCGCATCCGACTGACTCTATTCAACTTGCGCTCGGTTTTGGTCCGTTTCAGCATCGTTCAATTGCAGCCAATTTGCAGCCAGTTTACTGCAGCATCGTGCGGGCCACCGCGGCGGCTGCCTTCGCCCGGCGCTCGGCTACCATGGCGCTCATCTTGCCGATGGCGCGCCGCTGAGATTCAGGGACGAACTGGGCATATACCTCCATCGTCGTGGAAATCTTTGAGTGGCGCATCTGCCCCTGCACGTCCTTCGGGTTCGCTCCTGCTTCCACCATCCAGGTCGCGTGGCTTGTGCGGAGGCATCTCCAGTTCACCCGGGGAATGCCCAGCGTCCGTGCGGCTGGCTTGATGAAGCGGGTCAGGATGTTGTTGTCGCGCATCGGCTTCCCTGCCCTGACGCTCTGAAAGACGAGGTCAGTCGGGCCGTCCGATTTCACGACCTTGTAGCGTCTCATTGCCCTGCCCGCCCTCACGGTGACGGTCAGCTGCTTTAGGCGCTGGATGCGTTCGATTACGCCTGGGTCCACACAAATGGTCGCATTTGATGCCCGGCTCTTGGGCGCCGCCCAGTCGCCGCGGCAGTAACGCTCGTCAATCGTGATCGAGTCCGTGTGCACATCCTCCCAGCGAAGCCCGACCAACTCGCTGATGCGGAGGCCTGTGTAAACGGCGACGTAGACCATGCTTGCGTAGGGTTCAGGGATGGCTCCGAGCAACTGCTCTAACTGCTCAGGTGTGATGTGCGGTTTTGCCATCCGCTTGCCCTTCTTGTCGGCGGGCAGACGGACACCTTCCACCGGGTTGCGTACGAGGAGTCCGTACTGGACAGCCGAGCCCAGAATGCTCGCTAGTACGTCCTTGATTTTGTCCTTCGAGTCGTGCGACAGCGACCCGTCCATCGCCGAGAAAAAGCGCTGCACGGTGAGGGTCGAGAGATCACGCAGGCAATACTTCTCAAATGCCGGCGTGAGGTAATTGCGAATCACGCCCACGTAGCGGTCCTGCGTGGTTTTCGCCATCAATGGCAGCACCACGGGGATGTAGGTGTTGTCCACGTAGCTCTGGAAGTTGGTTGCAGAGCCGATGCTTTCAAGGCCCTGGTTAAGCGGCCGCATGTACTCGGCCGCGATCTTCTTAACCTCTTGCGCCGCCATTGTGGCCGGCGCCAGCTTGAGGCGTTCGTTGACTCGTTGCAGTTCGCCGTTGATGAACCGGTCGCGGCGAACCTGGATAACCCACCATTTCCCGCGGCGGGTGGGTCTAGGCTGTTGGCACCGGCGACGCGCCATTTTCTCCAGTTCCTCCACAGGGACTGGTCCGCCGGCACGTGTCTCTTCCGCAGGAAGCGTACCACGCTCCGACAGAGATTGCGGAGTGCCGAGTTGTGGGAAACTGGCCATCTGCTCAACAATCAGTAGCTTTTTCGACAGCTAAACGGCTTTCCTGTTGTTCGGCCCTTTGAACAACTTGCAAGGACCTGATTCGGAACCGTTTTTTGGACAGTCGCTCAAAAGGGAATATCCTCGTCGGTAACAGTTAATCCGTGGCTGTTGACCATGGCACCGGCTGGCGGCATGCCGCTGCCGTTCGGCTTGCCGCTGGCTTCCGACGCCCGTCGGTTGCGCCGTGGCCGCCTGCTGCCGGATGCCCGGCTTGCCGCAGGTGTCGAAATGGCAGAGGGTCGAGCCCGCGTTGTAGGGAATCTTTTTGCCTCGCGGCGTCTTCGCCCACTCGACCCGGGCGCCGCACTTTTTGCACTCGCTCGAGCCCTCGAAAACGTAGCCGTCGGCCTTCATTTCCTCGCGCGACTTGTAAGTTTTGTAGCCCATCGCTTCCTCCACTACTGCATATACCTGGCTGCAGAGCCGTTCGCTTTCCCCTCAGTCGCCGGGCGCCAGTTGCTGCGTTGGAGCCTTGTCCAGCCGCTCTCTGAGGCGATGGATAAGTACGCCGGCTCGGGCGACTCCGCGGCTTTGATCTCAAATTCCATCTTGCGGATTTTGAGGTTCGGCTCGGCCATGGACAGCCCCACGAGCCACTCGCACCATCCGGAAATCGCGCTCGAGCCGCGTAGCCGCTGAGTCAGGGACATACCATCGGTACCCTTCGAGAAGTGGTGGATGACGCCGACCGAGCAGCCGACATCAACCTGTAATTGCGTAAGCCGCTGCATTACCAGCCGCATGTCTGTGGCGTCGTTTTCATCAGCGGCGTGCAGGATGTTGAAGACGTCGAAGATGGCGAACTCAGTGCCCAAGCGCTTCAGTGCCGCCGTCAGTTCGGCCATTTGCTCAGCGTTGTCCAGCATCAGTTGAGGAGATTGCCGGCGGGAGTTGATGTACAGGTTCGACGCGAGCCGCTCTGGCCACAAGCCGACGTCGGCTTTCTGAGCGACTTCCGCTTTGCCGTTGAACAGATGCCGCAGGCGCCACGCAGTCAAACCCGGGTTGTCCTCGCGCGAGATCAAGGCGACCTTGACGGGCCGGGGTATTGCAAATTCCAGGACGGGCCGGGGTATTGCAAATTCCAGCCAGGGACAGCCCAGCGCGAGGCTGACGGCCAGGTCTACTGCTGCCCAGCTCTTCCCGATCTTTGGGTTGGCCACGATGAAGCCGTTTGCGCCGCGCTCGATGACATCATTCACCATCCAGTTCACCTGGTCAGGAACGTCGGCGGCGAATGCCGGCGCGGGCACGAGCAACTTTTTTTCCGGCTCTGCTGGCCGCCATACAGGGCAGGCCTTCAGCTCCGTGAGTAGATCTTCGATGGTGTGTAACTGCAGGTAGTCGGAGACATCGCCCTTTTCTGGTAACCCCGATAACTCGAGCACCTTAACCCCGAGCGCGTAGCGGGCCACGCTAGCAGCCACCTCGGCGGCGTGTTTGCGGCCAGCGGCATCGTCATCGGGCAGAATGACTACGCGCTTACCGGCGAAGTAAAACGAGTCCGACTCCTTCCAGGTGCCATGCGCGCCATCGAAGTTGGTGGTGACCGCGATCTTGCCGTCGCCCGGGAGTACGGCTTTCAGGTTGTCACAATCCTTCTCACCCTCGCAGATGAATATCTGCGTGGCGGTCAAAATCTCCGGCAGGTTGTACAGCGACCTTTCAATGCCCTTCAGGTCGTGAATCCAACCACCCTTGCCGTCAGGGCGCCGCTGGCTGAACCGCTTACCGGGGAAACGCAACTTCTGGAAGACCAGCCGCCCGAGGCCGTCGTGGTAGGCGTACACGGCTTCCGGCTCTTGCTTGTGCAGGTGCAGCTGCGGGACGCCCAAGACTTCGCTGATATTGGCCCAGGCGGTATCCGCGTCGCAGTTGGAGTACTTCTGCTCGAAATCCCGGACGCCGCCCTCGCCGCATCCGGCGTGGCATTTAAATACGCCTTTCTCTGTGTCGATAGAGAGCGACGCGCGACCATCATCATGGAAAACGCACTTCACTGAACTGCTGACGCCGCGCAGGCTGCGCCCAAGACGACGCTCAAAGTAGGTGCGGTAGTGGTCAGGCGTGAGCTTCACTGATTCACCGCCTGCAGAAAGTTGGAGTCGTCCAACCAGTACTCCATCCGCTCAGTGCTGACAAAGGCGTGTTCCCAGTCCTTGCACACCTTCCCGGTTTTCGTCCGCCAGGGCTGTGCGTGCATCCGGTCAATGCACAGCTTCATTGCGTGCTCAGCCTTCTCCAGCTTGGGCTCGGTTTCGATACGGCGGAGCAAGTCTCGCAGGCGAGCGCTCGCCATGCGTTTGCGCTTCTCGGTGGCTGTGTACAACTTCGGGTTTTTCCCGAATTTAGAGGTGTAGTGCTGCCAGACCCTGCTGAGCGCTGAAGCCTCCTGGGTGACAGGCTGAGTGGCGCCTGCCTCAACTGATTGCAGCGGCAAGCACCCGACATCAGCAGCTTCGGCACCAGTAGCCTGGTCGAAACCCGTTTCTGGTTTCGACAATGCTTTTGACTTTATAAAGGGAGCGGGAGCGGGAGCGGGAGCGCAAGTGACATCAACTCCGTCCTGGCAGTCCAGAGATGGCTGCCGTCGTCCAGTCAGTGACCGGTCACTGACTACCCTTGATTCTTCGCTGGCAGCCACCGGGTCGGTCTTCGCGCGCCGGACGGCTTCCCGACTGCGCCGTTTTCTGACGTAGTCCGGCGCATGGTGGTACAAGTCATGCACCTGGTACTGTCCAGAGCACCCTGAGACTTCTTCCACGAAGCCAGCCTCCATACCTCCGCCGGCGTCGAGGAGGGCCTGCGTCAGTTTGCCTGGCTCCCCGTCCCACCGGGCCGCTGCTTCGACATCATCGCTGTCACCAAGAAAGGGGTCGCCGTTCTGGTAGCAGACATCCCACAGGGTCTCCAAGGCACCGCGGGCTACGATGTGCGAGCACAGCGCTCGCTCCAGGCGGCGGAACTTTCGATGCTGCGTCAGGCCAGGGCGGGCCATTTATGCCTCCTTCAATTCTGGCAGCGATTTAAACAGCCTCCGGGCAAATAGAACGCCTGCACGGGTGCCGTTTGTGCCCAGGCTGACGGCGGCCCGTTTGATCTCGCGCAAAGCGGCTTCCCGGGCGGAAGGCCGCGGCCGCGGGAAAGCTGGGAGCCGTGGGGCTGACGCTGGCGGCTCATCGGGCACCCCCGCAGCATTCCTGGCAGCGGTGAGAAGCTAGCAGTTCGTCCAAGGCGCGAAGTTCCGCGGCGTCCAGAGGAATTCTTTCGGTTCTCAGTTCGGCGACGATGTAGCGCCCATGGGTGTAAAGCTCCTCGCGCCGGTCCTCGGCTGCCTGCCGCAGGGCGCAGCGGGATTGCTGGCCAGATGTGGTATGCTTCGCGGTGACCGTGGTCATGTGATCTGAGGTGGTGGGAGTCGAGACCCGCCACCTCGAACCCTCCTCTCAGGCGTTAACGCCAATTCCAGCCAGTTCGGCATCCCCCAAAATCTGCTGCAGTTCCTGGCGGCGCCGACGCGCTTCATCAAGCACGACACGGCGAATTGCCTCGATGTCCTCGGGTGTCGCCTTCACGTGTCCACACTCGAGCAAGCTGAGCTTCATTGGGCTGATGTGAGCACGCTGCGCGAATGGCAGCTGTGTCAACCCGGTGGCCTTCCGCAATCTCCTGATCTCGCGTGCTTTCATCGTTAGCTCCTTCGCTCAGGCAGCAAAAATATCTTTGTATTTTGTTTGCGACTGTGTGACATTAGCAATGGGCATATAAATGTCACACGCAATTGCGGCGTTGGTTCCAGTTCACCTGCAATGCCTTAGGATTCCAGCCACTTGGCGGTATCGTAGGGAAGCATGCGGGGCAGTGAGGTTTTACTGTTCTGTGGAAAAGCGGCTATTGAGCGACCCGGAGGGTGAAACCGAACCGGTCCAACTCGATGAGTTCGACCCGTGGCTGTGGCGGCTCCGATTCCTGGATGTCAACGCTGGCGATCGCGACTGCCTGCTGCAGTTCCTGAACGAGATAGGCTGCTACGCGACACTGGGCCCGGCGACCGGCAAGAGTCCGGTGATCGCGATCAGAGCGCGCGATGGGCGCCACGTCTACGGATACGAACCCCGCCCGCTGGAGCACGAAGAGTTCCTCGATTTGCAGCAATTCTGCAGGGACTGGCCATGCCACCTTGAAGAGCCGGCAGAAACCAGTTTTGAGAGTCGGCCGCTTTTGCTTCATGGTTCGCCCGCTTTGGTTATCACAACGGCATCTTTCGAGGAGGCTCTCCAGGCGGCGTTTATCGCCGACCAGCTTAATAGGGCAAAGCCGCGCCGCTGTGCGCGCCCTGATTGCGGCAAGCGTTTCCCACCGAAGAGCGCGAGGCAGAAATACTGCGCCAGGCCCTGCGCCCATCTGGTAGCCGTACAGAACAGCCGAAAACGCGGGCGGGCCGCTCGAAAGGGAAAGCACTCTTGACACCGCCTGGTAAATGTGTATATAGTGCATACGGTAATGCAGACTTATTCCACAGCCCAAGTTGCCAGGTTGGTAGGCGTGCAAAAGATGACCTTGCTTCGCTGGCTGTGGAGCGGCAAAGTCGCCGAGCCGAAGCGGCAAACCGTGGGCGGCCAGGATGTGAGAATTTGGGCTGGGCGCGACCTGGAGCGCGTTCGCAAGTACAAGCTGGCCAACTACCGCAAGGGTAGGGGCCGAAAAAAGAAGTCCTAAAAACCGCGGGCCGCGCCCGGTGATCAGACCGAACGCGACCCTAGCCGGACTCACAGCGCCACAGGAGGGCGCCACAAGTGGCTACTTCAGACGTTATCCCATCCAAGCCATCCACTCAACCGAGAGCCGCAATCTACGGCAGAGTCTCGACCCGCGACAAAGGGCAGGACGTGGAGAATCAGCTCGCCCAGCTGCGCGAGTTCGCTCGCCGCCAGGGCTGGGAGATTACGCGCGAATACACCGACGAAGCTTCGGGGAGCACCTCGGACCGCGACCAGTTTCAGGCCATGTTCCAAGACGCCAGCCAGCGCAAGTTTGACGTGCTGCTGTTCTGGAGCCTCGATAGGCTCAGCCGCGAGGGCGTTCTGCCGACGCTGCAGCACCTGACCCGCCTGTCCGATTACGGCCTTGCGTGGCGCTCCTATACCGAGCAGTACCTGGATTCCACGGGCATCTTCCGCGATGCTGTCATTGGCATCTTGGCCGCAATTGCCCGCCAAGAGAAAATCCGCATCCAGGAACGCACCAGGGCCGGGCTGGAGCGGGCCCGCTTAAAGGGAATTCATATCGGGCGCCCACGGGCCGTGGTAGATGTTGCTCGCGTCAAACGCCTCCGCGCTTCCGGTATACGCTGGCGCGAGATTTCCGAGATGCTGAGCGTCCCGCTGGGCACTTTATTCCGGGCGGCCGCATGTTCCAAATCTCCCTCTGCGGCGCCGGAAAGTGAGGCGCTAAGTGCGTGAGCACACGGAATCGCGCGGGCTGCCGCCTCAGCTCTCACAACGGAACGGTTCTGGAACGCCTCGGCCATTCATCATTCACCGCTCGCAGGCAGCTGTACCCGCGTCCCCTCGCGTCCTGGCCCACGCGCAGGCATACCTCGCGCGCTGCATCCGAGCGAGCGAACTGCTCGCGTTGCCAGGTCCTGTGCCGCTGGTAGCAGATTGGTGGCGCGGCGCTGAAGCTTTGGCGCCTCGAGCAAAGGTATCGCAAGTAGACTGGGCGAGCGTTCGCCCGCAACCGCAACCATTCAACCCGGGCCGGATGGCCCATGGAGGAGAGAAAATGCAGGGAACCGCTGAAGTTTTCATGCACGCCGATCGGCACGCTCATATCGAGGGCAGCATAGTCCTGCCACCAGGCTGCGAGTATCCCACCTGTGCCGACACATCGCTCAACGGGATCGTGGTCAAGTTCATCAACGGCAAGCAGTTGGAGCACAGGGCTTACTGCTGCGAACTGCACACCGCGTTTGCGCTGCTCGAGCTGGCACAGCGGGACCTGAGTGGCGCCGGCGACGGGGAAGGAACCGCAAGCGAGTGCATTACCAAGATGGTGGCGCGGTCGCTGGCTGGCGAACCGATGACCGACAAGTGCCAGGACGATATTGACGGCGAGGTGGACGGATCCCGCGCGGCGCCCTTTTTCACAGCACATCCACAGACGTGCAGAGGCCCGGAGTTAGGAAAATGCAACTGCGTTTCAATCTCTTCTAAGCCCTCAGCTTTGGCGGTTCGGGCCATGAGTTGAAGGTATAACCTGAACGCACCAGACCTTCGAGTGTCTCGGGCTTGTTCAGATCGGCCCAGTTCACACCGAAGAAAACATACCGAAGAACCTCCATCGCAACCCCGTCATGTTTCTCGCGCAACGCTTCGCTCGTAGTTGGAACGGAAAACGTAATATCGTTGTCAAGCTGTAACACCTTTTTCATGAACATCACGGGCATTCCTCCTGGGCTATAGAGCCAGGGCGTTCCGATTAGGGATGAGAGAACTGCCTGAATGACAATCGGCCCCGACGGATAGCCAAGAGCGTTCAGCATCTCGCCCGCATGGTGCAGGAAGAGCAGTATATGGCCCACAAACTCATACAGGTGGATGCCCCACCCGACTTGATAGTGTTCTTCAGCGACCGGGGTGCAGTAGAAGAGCATACCCCACACATTGCACTCAAATATTGAGTACGGCTGTTCTCGAGAGGGTCCTACCACAACGGCACTCTCATGCTGCGTGAGCAAGTTGCCGCGGGTAAAGTCGGGAAATATTCCACTCCTCCAGTTCAGATGGTTCTTCATGATGAGCGAAGTGAGCTCCCCATGATTGCGGAGCGCACGGGCCGGAAACCGCGGGCCAACAGAAAACGACAATCGTGGGCCAACCAGACTCCTTTTTGTGCCGTCACTCGGTTCGGACGTACTCCTCGCGAATGCCTCAAATCGTGCTTTCGCGCGCTCCACGAGGCTGTCACGTCGCTCCAGTATCAGCTTGCGTCTGTCGAGCAGATGTCGCAGCTCGATTTCATCCGCCAACCGCGCCTCGAACCTTTGACTAAACTCATCTGTTCGGACCCAGACACCTTTACGGTCATTCAGAAAGTGCGGCGCGACATCGCTTTCTGGGACGAAGATCACGTAGGCAACCTTCCCGGTAGCCGCGGGTACAGGAATCGGTTCTGAGACCTCGAGCGTTAGGGGTGGGGTGACGGCATCAAAGCTCCACTGGATGAGCCTTTGCTTGTACCCCGGCACCTCGTCTATGCCGGTCAACTCCTCAATGCGTCCATCGCCGCTCTTGGCCTTTGCGCCAACAACGATGTAGCCTCCGAATGTATTTCCGAAGGACGAGATTTTCTTCATTATCTCGTCCTTCCCTGGATCTTCGCGCTTGAACTCCAGGTGGACGTTCTCCACGGCTTTATTGTCAAGAAGTTCCTGCAGATCGCCAGTGCCGAGATGCGACAATGGCCTTGAATAAATGGACATCTCCTATCCCCGTTCCAAGTATACGGCTGCGCGTTCTGAGGCTGCTTCCGTCATCAAGGAGCATGTCCAGCGCTGACCGATCGGTAGCAGGGCCGAAAGTTGAGTTCTGGTCAGTGTGCTTGAGCCTTTATTGCCAAACCTGCCAAGGCTTGCACCCCTTCCACAATTTTTGTAATCGCTGCACTTACCTCGGAAGCTTGTGGCCCAGTGCCATGCACGACATGCAAATGGCCACTGGCATCGATGTAGATGAGCGTGCCGTCGGCCTGGCCGGCAATGATTCGGGAGTGGTAAATTCGCTCGTATTTCAGGCTCTTATCATGGAGTTGAACTGCTATCGCCTGGCTGTGAGCTTCAATCATCGCATACATGGTCAGCTCCTTCATTCGGGGTGGTCGGCGAAAGGCCGGTGTTCTAGCGAAGCCGCTCTTTCAAAGCCGCTTCCAATTTTGCAAGAACTTCTTCCTTGCTGGTGCCGCGTTCCGGAATCCTGACCTGGCTGCCGGGCTTGATCAGGAAGCCACGCCAGTCCTGCTCCCCATAGATGGAATTGCCCGCGCTCATCCATCGTGCCCATGTAGATTTCGCGTACGGCATAGCCGACGCAGTTGCGGCGATCCCCGGCGCCGTGGCTGTCGCAAGTATCCGAGGAAGCCGTCATCCAGACGCGGACCCAGCGCACCGCAACTGGTGACGACGCCAGCTTAATTGTGGCGGTGCCACCTTTGCCTTCGCTGATCCGGCCAAAGGGAAAATCCTGCCACACCCCTTTTGTCGGCTGCCGGATGGGATCGTCGCCGGTGAAAAACTGCACGGCATAATGCCGCGCATAAGGATCGGCCCAGGCGATTCGAATCGCATTCACGTCTTGTGGGCTGGACAAATCAAAAAAGATCCACTGCGGATACCTGGAGTCATCTTCGCCCGTGAACACGTGGCTCAGGTAGGGATTGCTCTTCCAGTAGGTGTTCGGATCCCCATCCGTGAGGCGCGAGTATCCGACGGTTTCAGTGCCGTCGTCGCGGGTAACGCCTCGGTGCGGCAGCGGGTAGCCATAGCTGTAGCGGATCGGTTCCGCCGGCGCGGAGTCGCCTACGAAATAGCCCTGGCGGCTGGGATCGCTCCACGTGCCTTTTGGGTTCCAGTGCCACGCCTCAGTATAAAGCTCGGTGTTCTGGCGGTAGGTGACCGGCCCCCACCCCGCCTGGAGCACGCGCTGGACCACGGCCGGGACGAACATCGTGTCAATCGTCTGCTTGGAAATCCGGTCAATGCCCGCGCCCAGCGTCTGGTTGGGAATAAACTTGTTACGCACGTGGCCCGGTGTGATGTCCACGCGAATACTTTGCCCTTGCGCGCAAATCCCCAGCAGGAGCAGGAGCACCACAACTCGGCGGAGTACGACCATCATCATGTAAACCTTACGCGAGGGCTACAGTTCGCAGATTGGAAGCATCCCACTCATTGCGACCGTGGTTGCACCTGCTGGGCGCGATCAATCACCCATTGCGGAAATACGGGGGCGCCCTGCGGCGGCCTGCCCTGGGTAATCGCCCAGTGGTCCAGCCATCCTGTTCCTTCACCCACATAGGTATCGGGCATCCCGTATGCTGGGTCGCTAAGGGCGTCCTGAAGCGTGATGAACCGGTACCCACGCTTACGCAGCACGTCGAGAAGCTCGCCGATGTGATCCGCCTCCAGTTGATTGCCGTGCAGGAGCAGAATCTGCTTCACCTCATAACCTGCGGTTCTGGTGGAAAGCTGCTCGCAATAAGCGAACACAGCATCGCTATAAGACAGATAGCTGCTGACCAGCTTCTGCATGAGCGCCGTGTCGCCGCGCTTCTTGGCATCGTCATAAACGGGCGCGTACATCCAGTCCCAGGCATCCAGCGTGACCGGAGCCACGGTGTATCCGCGCGCGCTCAGGAAGGCCTCCGCCTCGCGCCGGGTTTGCAGGTCCTTGCCGGTGTCCAGGTAGGGATGCCGCAGGTAGCGCAGCTTCAGGTGAAGATTGGCGAGCAACTGCTTCAGAATGGGTTCGCCCTCTACAACATCGTCCTCCCAGGCCTTCAATCCTACCCGGTTGAGCGAAGCATGGCTGTAAGTGTGATTGCCCAGCTCGAAGCCGTTATCGAGCCAGATCTGCAGCGCCTTAATGCGAGCATCTGCTTCGCCCAACTTGTACAGCTTGCCGGCATTTACGAATCCGACCGCGGGAACCTTCTGGTCGCGCAAGGTGCCGACCAGTTTGGCGGTCATCTCGTCAATGGCGACGCCGGACATGCGATCCGCCGCGCCAGCCGGGAGATCATCCACCGTGATGGCCACCTGC
>DATJFA010000527.1:0-4544 GCA_035496015.1 Terriglobales bacterium
CGGGCATAGTTTTGGATCGTCTGTCCTGGCAACGCCCCGACGTAATAAAGAGCGGTATCCGTTTCCAGGTTGTAGGGCAGAGTCAAATACGAATGCAGCTGGAATTGATGCCGGGGATTGTCCCCATCCTGGCCGGGGAAGGGGATTAGAGGCAGTGATGGCGGCCCGCCGGTAATCTGGCGCACGAACGTATAGCTTCCGCTCAACTTCCAGAGTGAATTTGGGCTATACGCGCTGCTGAGTTCCAGGCCATAGTTGTTGCCCGTCATCAAATTGCTTACCTCATTGGGCACGACTAAGTGCGGAGGTGGAGGACTCAGGGCGGGAAAGGGCACCAGTTGCAACAGGCCGCAAAGGTGGTCATAGTGCTGCCAGAACCCCGTCGCGTCCAGGGACAGATTCTTTGTGGGCTGCGTGCGGTAACCGAGTTCGTAGGCCAGCACTTCTTCGGAGCGGAATTTCAGGTTCTTCGAGAGAGTTACCAACACAGGAGTTCCATCTGGAAGCGGAGCACCCCACATCTTCATACTGGCCGCGTTGTCCCAGATGGCGGGGAGCCGGACGGCGCGCGATACTGAAGCCCAGGCGGCCTGCCCTGGACGGGGAGTCCACATGAAGCGCAGCGTGGGCTGGACTTCGAAACCGCTGTAGTCATTGTTCTCCAGCCGCGCTCCGGCGGTCATGGTTAGGCGGTCGGAAACGAGCGCGATCTCGTCCTGGAGAAACCCGCTGAACAAGCGCAGATCGCGGCCGCTGGGCACGAGTGACAACTCCCAGGTCCCCTGGCTGGCTTGGCGCGTACTGCGAAACCCGCCTCCCCACAACAAATCGTGTCTTCCCAGGGGAAGGTGGTGCTGGAAATCAAAATCCACAACTTCATGGAACTGGCTGAGGAGAATATCTGGGCGCCGGGAGCGGTCGTAGTACACCTGAAAGGCGGTTTCTGATCCGCCGGCCAGGCGGTGTGTCCAGCGTGTCAGCAAGTCGCCTCCGCTTACGTCCAGGTCGTTGACGACCACCGGCTGCCTGGTGAAAACGCTCTGATAGCCTGCCTGAGGTGACGCGCCCTGGTAGAGGTCACCCTGGAGAGTAAGCGAATTGGCATCGCCTGCCTTCCAGTCGGTACGAAATCCGCCATGCGTCATTCGCGTGCGCCCCAATAGCGGTCCGCTGCCCGGCAGGTCCACTAGATTGTCGCGGAGCGAGTACTTGCCAAAAACACGGAAATAGCCGGTGCTGCCTGCCTTGCCGCCGTAGCGGACTGTGCCGAATGCCTGGTCGAAAGTGCCGCCACCGGCGCTGATCAGTGTCCCTGCCGTGTCTTTCGCGTTCTTGGTTACAATGTTGATTACCCCATTCACCGCGTTCGACCCCCACAGCGAAGCTCCTGGTCCACGAATTACCTCGACGCGCTGAACGTCTTCCATCACGAGATCCTGGACATTCCAGAAAATACTGGAATAGGTTGGGTAATAGAGGCTGCGTCCGTCAATGAGCACCAAGAGCTTGCTGTTGCTCATCGAATTGGAACCACGAATGCTCAGTGCCCAGGTGCTGTTGTCGATTTGTGCGACCTCGGCGCCCGGCACTAGGCGCAGCAGATCCGGAAGGCTGGTCGCGCCCGAGCGGCGAATCTCTTCCTGCGTGATGACATAAACGGCGGCCGGAATATGGTTTGGCTCCTGCTGCTTGCGGCCGATGGTGGTGATGCGCACATTCAACAGCTCTTCCAGGCTCATGTCCGCGAGTTCTGAGGTGCGCTCTTGCCCTGCGCCATAGCCGGTAAAAACCAAGAGGAACAGTAACAACGTGCGCACCTTTCGTGTCTGAAACATCGGAAAGTCCTGTCCTTCCCTCGCGCCGCAGCCATGCTGGAGCACACGCTTCCCGGCACCCACCGCTTGCTCCTCCGGCTAACCGATTTTCTCTGAGGATTTCTCCCGCGAGTCGGGCGGCAGCGTCGGATGAGGTTTGTGATGGAAACCTGCTTCGTCGCGACGTGCTACAAATTCACCGTAGCATGCGTTTGCGGAGCTACCTGGCAGGACGGACCCTTACAGAAGGCGACGCCTTTCCCATTTCTCAACTGTTTCCCGAAATTTCCTAACCAAAGGAAGGTGTGAAAGGCAGGAAATAGCACAGAATATCTGAGAACTGAGAACTGAGAACTGAGAACTGCTTTCCTACCCGTTGCCTACAAACTCGCAACACTGCTCCAGTTTGACGTCCCAGATGCAGTTTTCCGAAGGCAGGCTCCTGATGCCAATCTGGGACCGCAGGCCGTCGCTCGATTCTGAAATCCAGACTACGCGAAACTCCGCCTTGCGTCCGCCGTACTGCACTTCCAGAATTTCGCCCATGCGCATGCGATGACGCACGCCGGTCAGAAGCGCGCCCTCGGCGCTTACGTTGCGTGCGGAAACTATCTGGCTGAAGGCCTGGTCGTAGGCGTCAATGCCCCACACCCGAACCGGAAGAGCGGCTGTTACCCGTGGTTCCCGACGACGGTCCATAGGTCCCTGTATTTCTGGGGGAGACAGCGGACGTCTTTGGGGAGTGTTGCGAACAGGATGGTAACGTGCCGGCAGGAGACCGCCAAATTACGCGCGTTATCGCGGCCCAGTTCCTACGGTAACCAGCCGCAAAGCCAAGCGGCGCCGCCACTTGCAGGCAGCGCCGCAGGAAGGCACTAATCCAAATCGGGAAGGGAACATGCGCCCGCGCCGCGCGGGTCGCCGCAGGTGCTGCAGGGCGCCCCGGATGTTTCCGAAGCGGAACTGCTCTTGCTGCTGACCGCAAATACCGAGAGCTGGGTCTCCAGCTTGCGGCCGCCGCAATGCGGGCACTCCGGCTTCTGCGCCCCGTACACCAGGGCTTCAAAGCGCTGGTTGCATTCGCGGCATACATATTCGAAGATGGGCATAAGCGACTCCATCTCCATTTTAAGTGGGAACGGCAAAAATTAATATATGGGTGAAGTGCCAACGCCCTTCCGGCCCGATTCACTCCGGCATTTGCCAGCTGGCAATCCCATGCCGTCGGTTACCCCGTTGGCGGCTGTGCCCTCCGCGCCGTTCCGTCCCCGGCGCGGCCTGCGCGGTCCGCACCGGCAGACCTTGGCCAGCCAGTTTCTCGTGCGCCGCATCCATTTGCCGCCCGCGGAGGAGCGCCTGTTTCAGGTGGAGCCGGAAGTTAAGGTTCTGTGCCGCTGTCATTGGCAGCAGGCGCGCCGGCAGGTGCTCACTGTTCTGATGGTGCATGGCCTGGAAGGCTCCAGCGAATCGCCATACGTGCTGGGCACCACCGCCAAGGCGCTCGCGGCCGGCATGAATGTGGTGCGCATGAATGTGCGCGACTGCGGGGGCACGGAAGCGCTCGGCCCCACTCTCTACCACTCCGGTCTCTCCGCTGACGTGGGCGCGGTCGCCGGCGCCTTGCTAGGGGAAGAGAAGTTGCCCCGCCTGGCGGTGCTGGGTTTTTCCATGGGCGGCAACCTGGTGCTGAAGCTGGCGGGCGAATGGGGCAGGGAAGCTCCGCCGGAATTGCGCGCCGTGTGCGCTGTTTCTCCGGCAGTGGATCTGGCTCCTTCCGCGGCTGCCCTGCACCGTCCCAGCAACTGGATTTACGAACAATATTTTCTGTGGAGTTTGCGGCGGCACATGCGCCGCAAGGCGCGTCTTTATCCCAGCCGCTACGATGCGCGCCGCCTGCGCCGGATATGGACGCTGCGCCAGTTTGATGACCGCATCACCGCGCATTATTGCGGGTTCACCGGCGTGGATGACTACTACGCCCGCGCCAGCGCCGCGCGCGTCGTCGAACGCGTGGCCGTTCCCACACTGCTCATTCATTCCAACGACGATCCCTTCATTCATATCCTCCCCGAAACCCGGGCGCGGCTGGAAGCCAATCCCTGCGTGCAATACATTGAGACCGAACACGGCGGCCACTGCGGTTTTCTCGCCGATCCCGACGGCGACGACGGGCGCTGGGCGGAACGCACCGTGGTGGAATTCCTGGCACGCTTCTGATCCCCAACTTGCAATTCATATAGGATGAACGACGTGCAGGCTGACTTCTCCGTCGAATTGGGCGCCGGCGATCCCACGCTGCAGATACCCTGGTCTTCCTCCGACTCCAGGATCCAGTACTACGATCTGCGCTCCCATCCTGACCTGCTGTCGCAAATCACCGAGGCGCGGGAGAATGAGCCTCTGGCGGAATTCCTGGCCGCTATCAACTCGCCACGCTGCATGCTGCAGACGGCCAAGTGCGATTCCTGGAGCTCGCGGCAGATGGATGTCGAGGATGAAATCTTCGGCGCCACGTGCAAGTACGAGTCTTACATTGATATGGTTCCGGTGGCGGATGGAGCCCGCTACTCTTTTGCCGAAATGGAAGACCTGGGCAGGAAGATCGCCCGCCTCCTGCAGCGCGCTCCGGAAATTCCTGCCGCCGCGGAGTTCGTGGTCCGCCGCTGCTACTACCGTGGCGAGTTGTCGCCCGACCCCGGGCGGGAAGGGTTTTACCTTACTTTTTATCTC
>DATJFA010000528.1:0-2857 GCA_035496015.1 Terriglobales bacterium
TGATGAGCATGGCGTCACTCGCCTATTGCTCGGGGCGCCCCTTCCAAACCCAATAAGCGGTGGCAAAGAGAGTCAACGTCGCAGTAGGGCATATGGAATGTTGATTTACGATGCGAAAGGTAATGAATTCGGTGGGTATACGATCTCTGATGACGGCGCTCTTGTGTCGTGTTTCGATTGGGCACACGGTGAGGCTACATGTAAATATGCCATGCCTTCGGGGGAAGCAGGGTTTGAAGTGAATGCTCCGGGTGGAACTCCTCGCGGATCGTTGGAGCTTTCGCCCGATGGGAACGTCAGTCTCACACTGAACGACAGTGCTCATCGCACGCGGGTGAGGTTTGCTGTCTCCGCCGACGGAAATGTCGCCTTTCAGAAAGGCAAGTAAAAGTAGCAAGCACGCGCGTATGAGTGTCGATAAATCCCCTTAGCATTGGTTATGCCCCTCTATCGCGGCGGCGGGGCACGCAACCCCCCCCGTGCTACACTCCCCTGTTCTTGCCGAGGTTGCCATGCGCATTGTTCGCCGCGGCGTACGTTCCAGCTGCCAATTACCAGCTAGCATCTGCCTTGTACTCGTTTCCCTAAGCGTCTCCGCACACGCTCAAAATCCCAGCTTTAACGAACAGGTGGACCGCATCGCTCACGACGTTCTGGCCAGCACCGGCGTGCCGAGCGCGTCGGTGGCCATCGTGCGCGACAACCAGATCGCCTACACCCGTGCCTATGGCGACGCGAGCCTCACGCCACGCGTCCCTGCCCGCCCCGAGATGCGCTATAGCATCGGCTCCATCAGCAAACAGTTCACCGCTACGGCTATCCTCATGCTCGCCGAGAAGGGCAAGCTTTCGCTCGATGATCCTGTTTCCCGCTTTTTGCCAGAGCTGACGCGTGCGAACGAAGTTAAGATTCGCCAACTGCTCTCTCACACCTCCGGCTACCAGGATTACTGGCCGCAGGATTACGTAATGCCCATGATGCTTCAGCCCGTGACCGCGCAGAAAATTCTCGACCTGTGGGCGCGCAAGCCGCTGGACTTCGATCCCGGCACGAAATGGCAATACTCCAACACCAACTTCGTGATCGCCGGCCTGATCGTGGAGAAAGCATCGGGCATGCCCCTGCTGAAGTTCCTCGCCGATGAAGTCTTCAAGCCTCTGGGGATGCAGAATGTGGTCAACATTGACCAGGAGCGGCTGGCAACTACCGATCCCACCGGCTACATGCGCTACGCGCTGGGACCGCTGCGGCCCGCTCCCAAGGAAGGCAAGGGCTGGCTGTTTGCCGCCGGCGAGTTGGCCATGTCCGCGCCTGACCTTGCCCGCTGGGATATCGGCATGCTGCAGCAGCGCCTGCTCAAGCCGGCTTCCTATAAAGAGATGCAGACCGAAGTCCGGCTCAAGAATGGCCTGGGTACACGCTACGGCCTGGGTGTGGACGTCACCAGCGAAGCCGACCGCCGCGCCATCGAGCATGGCGGAGAAGTATCCGGCTTCACTTCCCAAAACATTGTCTTTCCAGACGACCGCGCCGCTGTCGTCGTGCTCACCAACCAGGATGCCGCACTGGCTGCCGGCCAGATCGCCCGCCGCATCGCGCCTCTGCTGTTTGAAGACGCGCATGTCTCTGAAAAAGAGCAGCAAGCGCGCCACATCTTCGCCGGCCTGCAGCGTGGCCAGCTTGACCGTTCGCTGTTCACCGCCAACGCCAACAGCTATTTCACGCCGCAGGCCCTGGCGGATTTTGCCGCCAGCCTCGGCCCTCTGGGCGTGCCACAGTCATTCACGCAAGCCTCCCAGGGCCTGCGCGGCGGCATGAGCTTCCGCCGCTACACGGTCACCTTCCCCAAAAAGCAGCTCTCGGTGTGGGTCTATGAAATGCCGGACAGCAAAATAGAGGAATACCAGGTGATGGCCTCAGACTAAGGCGCGTAGACTTCTCACCCAGTAAGCTGAATTTTCTGCTCGCGAGCTTACGGCCGCCGCCTACTTGCAGCGGAAGGCGGCCTGCATCGCCGCGGATATTACCGTTGTCGCCTTCTCGCGGAGATATTTGGGATGGTCCTGCAGAAACCTGCCTACCAGCTTCTTCATGTCCTCATCGGAAACGCCGCGCGGCACGCACGCCTTGGGACTTTTGATGAGGCCGGCCTGCTCGGCCACCCCGCGAATGTATCCCAGGCAAAAGGTGTGAGCCAGCGCGTTGAGGCTGGCATCCTTGGTGCTCGCCTGGCACAGGGCCTGCAAATCGCGGCCATCGGAAAGATCGTAGGGGGTCTGCGCCCAGGCCGCGGTACCTGCCACCACCAGCGTTAAAAGGAATAAGGTTTTCATTGCGCCTCTCTATGCAGGCATTCTAAATGGGGAGTGAAAAACAGGCACTACCTTCGGATGTTCGGGACGAATCCAGCTTATTCTCGTCTGCACGGCTCAGTAGGTTACGACCGGGGTCTGGAAGACATAGAAGTTGTTGCGCAGCTGCTTGAGCGCAAACTCCACCGCATCCGCCAGCGCGATGCGCCGCGCCCGGAAGTTGCGCAAGTCGGTGAGCACCATGTACTCGCCGCGCGACCGCCCGTTGCTCAGCCGCGCCGGGCGCACGATCACCCACTCCAGCTGCGTGCCGCGGATCAATTCTTCCTGCCGGTCCCGGTCTTCAAAAACATGCTTCCAAAAAAGCGGCTGCACGATTTTGTCGTAAAAGAAGCCGCAATGGCCGCGGCTGTCGCCCGCCCCACAGGCGCTGATGCATATCAGCCGCCGCACTCCGTGCTTCTCCATGGCGCGAATCAGGTTGGCTGTGCCCTCCCACAAGTAGGTGGTGGGCTGCCGCGTCGCCTTCTGCGTCAGCCAGCAGA
>DATJFA010000529.1:0-2761 GCA_035496015.1 Terriglobales bacterium
CTGGGAGGCGCGCTGTTTGGATACCTGTATGTGAAGTTCCTGCCCCGGCGCGGGCTGACTTACGCTTTTTCCGAGCACTATTTCGGGGTGCGAAATTCCTACTATAAGTGGAAGCGGCGGCGTGCCGCACGCAAATTCCAGGTTTACATGCGGCGGCACGGCCGCGACGTGTATTTCGACGAGCACGGCAACTACCGCGATCCCGACGCGGATAAGCGCAATGGCGAATCCAAATCGCCGCCGTGGGTGAATTAGAGCAGCAATCAGCACTCAGCCGTCAGCATTCAGCCGTGTGGGCTGCGGTGGGCAGAGCCCCACCTCCACGTGTGTTGGGAGTCATCCTGAATGGCTTTAGCCATGAAGGATCTCGCGTGCAGCAAGGAATCGTGGTGGTGCACGCAAGATGCAGAGGTCCTGCGCTGCGCTCAGGATTTCGGCAGCGGGCTTGGACGCCCGCTAAGCGCCTCAACTTCGGCGCTAAAGCGCCTCTGCATGACGCCGTCTGTGCGGATGCATCTCTACAGAGCCTATGACGCCTTCGAAGCGGTCTCCCCAATAATCGCGCAGAAGACCTGGACGATCCTCGCCGGCAGATCCGTTTCGGCACCTTTGCGCCCATAGCCCAGGTCGTGCCCGGCGCCTTCGACCACTTCAATGGAAGTAGGTGATGGGATCAGCTTGCGGGCCGATTCGAGTTCCTCCACCGTGCCGAAGGGATCGCGGGTGCCTATCGTGAACAGCGCGGGAATCCGGAGCTGAGGGAAATGCTGCACCCGGAGCTGCGCCGGCTTGCCGGGCGGATGCAGGGGATAAGACGTCAGCAGCAGGGCGTGGGCGATTTGCGAATTTTCCGCGGCCAGCATGCTGGCTTGGCGCCCGCCATAGGAGTGGCCGCCCAGGTACAAAGGCCCGGGCGCAAATTTGCCCATGACTTCCAATGCCCGGCGCAGGCCATCGCGGTCACGGGCGGCGGAAGCGGGCGAAGGCGGGCCATAGGGCCGGATTTGCCGGAAGGGCAGGTCGCAGCGCAGCACGAACCAGCCATGGCCGGCAAATTCCTCGGCCAGGGCGCGCAGCAACAGCATCTGGCAGTTGCCGCCGGCGCCATGGGTCAGTACCAGGCCAGGCCCTGAGGGATTCTGCGGCCGGTACAGAAAGCCGACCACCGCGGGCTGGGCGGAGTCGTCGCTGAAAGGCTCGGGTTTGAGTTCAGCTGGCATTTCCGGAGCGCTCCAAATCAGGCTGCGCTCGCCCGCACAGGCGGGGGCGCTTGTGCCCACAAGGGTCTCTCATAATTTGACCAGGTCGAAGGTTTCGAACACCTGCTCGATGCGGACCAGGTTTCCCAGCCGCGCCCAGTAGCTGTGTACCTGCGGATCTTCGTGGGCGTCCTGGCGCGCCTTTTCCGAGGCCCAGTAGCGGACGTCCAGGTAGCGGCACGAGGTGCGGTCGCGATACAACGAGTCGCGGCTGTACTCTCTTTCCGCCAGCAGCCCTATCAGCCCGCGCAGCGTTTCCAGGGCTTCTTCTTCCTTGCCTTCCAGCGGCTCGAAGACAGCAATGGATAAAATTTCCGCCATGATTCTGCTTTAGTGTACGACCTGGCCGAGAGCGCGTCCAAAGATACGCTCAAGCTAGTGCGCGTGAGATGCCTGAAGGCCCTCAACATGACGCCAGCTGAAGGACGGCGCCGGCAACCACACCTCGCCTATTTGCGCTTGCGCGGAAAGCCGCCGCCACGCCCAGAACTGCGGCGCTCAGGACGGCGCTGCTCCGGCGGGCTCACCACGTTCAGGCGAATAAAGTTGGTGGAGCCGGAGGTCTGCTGCGTTCCCGCCACCACGCCCAGCACATCCCCAGGAGCAACTCTGCCCAGTTGCAGCAGCTGCCGTTCGGCGCCTGCCACCATGTCTTCGGCGGAGCGAGCCGCCTGCGGCAGCACCACAGGGCGCACTCCCCACAACAGGTTGGTGCGGTTGCCCACTTCGGGGAAAGGCGTAAAGGCAAACACCGGCACACGAGGCCGGTACTTGGAAATGAGGCGGGCCGTGTTCCCTGTTTCGGTGAACACCGCGATGGCGCGCATGTGCACATCCGCGGCGGCGTGCGCGATGGATTCGCAGATCGTTTCCGCGATGGAGAAGGTCGCGCGGTGCTCGCGCCGGCGCCGCGGCGGCTCCGATTGCCGCACGTGGTTTTCCGCTTCCAGCACGATGCGGGCCATGATGGTGACCGCTTCCACGGGATAGCGGCCGCTGGCCGTCTCGCCGGAGAGCATCACCGCGTCCGTGCCGTCGAAAACGGCATTGGCGACATCGCTGGCCTCAGCCCGCGTAGGGCGTGGATTTTCAATCATGGATTCGAGCATCTGCGTGGCCGTGATTACGGGCTTGCGGAAGTCCGCCGCCCGGCGGATCACATTTTTCTGAATGATGGGCACCATTTCCGGCGGCATCTCCACGCCCAGGTCGCCGCGCGCCACCATCACGCCATCCGCCACTTCCAGGATGTTGTCCAGGTCCTCCACCGCCTGCGGTTTTTCCAGCTTGGCGATGACGGGCACATCGCTCTTGCGCTCGCCGATTAAGCGCTTCACCCGGCGCACATCTTCAGCGCAGCGAATGAAGGAGACGGCAACGACGTCCACGCCGTGCTCCAGACCAAACTCCAGGTCCTTGTAATCCTTGGGCGTGAGCGAGGGCACGCTGAGCACGGCGCCGGGCAGGTTGATGCCCTGGTGTTCGGCCAGCAGCCCGCCGTT
>DATJFA010000530.1:0-6953 GCA_035496015.1 Terriglobales bacterium
TAATCAACCAGACGCAGCTTACGGGCAAGTGTGGCCATGGTCAGGCAGGCGTTCTAAGGGCAAAGCGCAGCAGATGTAGCGCACGAGGACGGCTGTGCCGCATAGCTGCCCCGGGCAACCGGTCTAAAACTCGTAGCGCAGCGCGAACTGCATAACCCGAGGCTGCGTCAGCAACCCGGTGTAGTTGCCAAATGTGTTCGGAACCTGCTGCAACGAGGCGATGCATGCGCACGCCTGCGTTCCCAGGCCAGACAAGGCGTTAAAGCGCACCTGGTTGAACACGTTGAACACTTCCCACCGGAACTGCAGCCCCTGCGATTCGCGGATTGCCCAGTGCTTCGCGAGGGCCATGTCCACCCCCATATAGCCATCGCCGCGCACCACGTTACGCGAGCCGCTCTGGCCGGGGAAGGGATGGACGAAATCATTGAAAGCTGCAGCGGGATTGGGGAATACGCTCACCGCACCATCAGGCTGGCTGTAGTGGCCAGTGGCCGGTTTGGCAACCATGGTTGCGATGCCCTGTTCGTCCCAGTTGGTCGGCCAGAAGTTGCCGTTGTCCACCGTGAAGGGGAAGCCGCTGGTCCAGCGCATCAGGCCGGAAAGCTGCCAGCCGCCGATAATGCCGTTGAGAACTCCTCCCGCATTCCGGGCAATGGGCTTACTCCTCCCAAAAGGCAACTCTGCAATCCAGTCGGCATTGATCTGGTGAGTAGTATCGAAATCGGAGACACCGTAGCGCGCTCTGGGGTCAAACGCATTCACCAGGCGGCTTCCCGGAGCGCCCACGTTCACGCTGGAGCTGAAGCCCAGCCGCGTGGCCGCCGAGGTAATGTCGAGCGACTTCGAATAGGTGTAATTCAAATCGAACTGCACGCCCTTGCTCAGCTGCTTTCTCACGCTCGCCTGCAGGGCGTTGTAATTGGAATTGGCGATGGAGCTCCAGCCGAACATGCTCGTCGCCTGCTCGTTGAGCATGTTGCCGGGACATCCCAGCGTGCTTCCGGCCGGGCATTTGGAACTATTGAAGTAGTAGACGTTGCCCAGGTTGTCGCCCAGGCCGCCGTAGATGTCTATATCGCCCAGGCCCACCACTTCGTTGCCCACATAAGAGAGGAACGGGTCGTAGTAGAGGTCATATACCGCCTGGATTTGATTGGGGAAGCTCAACCCCGAAAAACTCGTCCATTGGCTTGCGCCGGGTTGCAGCGGCGGCAACATGTCATGCCAGAAGGCTGCCGTGGGGCCCACCATCTTATCGGTGATCTGGTTCGCGGTAACCCCCTGGTTGGCCAGTTGCGCTAACCGCGTAGCCGCCGCGAAGTAATCAATTCCCGTCTTCGGATCCACCAGATCCAGCGGCTGCCTCAGGTCGCGCTGCGTCAGCAGGTGGCGTCCGAAGCGGCCCACATAAGAAAGTTGCAGCGAGAAATGCTGCGGCAGCTCACGTCCCACCGAGAAGTCCGCCGCCCACGAGTAGGGCGTCTTCAGCGACTGGTCAACCCCCCACGTGATGGCCTGGCCAAACGGAGGCGGTGTCTGCGGGAACGCCCCCGCAGGCGCAGGCTCAAAGAACACATCACCGTACTGATTCACAGTCGGAATCTGGTTGATGTTGGTGATGCGCGGCACTCCCGCCGCATTGTCGTAATTACTGCCGGGAACTCCGCCCTGCCCGGGGAAGGGGAAATAGGACGGACTGCAGCAGGGATTCTGCACGGTAGCGGCCAGGCCCCCCGGCGCGTTGGCGTCGAAGGTGCTCAGCAGTTCCATGCCCGGGCGGTCATACATCCGGCTGAATCCGCCCCGGATAACGGTCTTGTCGTTGTCGCCGGTGAGTTTTCGCAGCCAGTTGCTCTCCGGCCGGGGCGAATACGCAAAGGAAATGCGCGGCGAGATATCAGACTTTTCGAAATGGTAGAACCCGGGGCCGTTATTGGCTGCGCCGCCCAGAATGAACGATACCAGCGGTGTGCCGCTGTAGCCGATTCCCTGCCGCATGTTGGCAACGTTCTGCGCGAACTGACTGCCCAGGTTGCCGCTGCCTGCGGGGCAGCCAAGCCCGGGATTCACGCTGGCCACGCAGGCCGGCGACGCCTGGAAGCCATTTACCTCCCAGGGTGGCGGAAACAGCGACCAGCGCAGGCCATACGTAATCGTCAGGTTGGGCTTGAGGCGATATGCGTCTTGCCCATAGAACTCGTACCAGTTCAGTCCGTACTTGCGCTTTACCGGCACCCCCGGGCTCAAGACATTGCCGGCCTTGTCATAGTTGTAGTTCCCCACGATGTCGGAGACCATGCCAAACAAACCCAGGACCGGGTAGTCGTACTGCGGTGTCGAAGCCGGTTCGGCGAAGCCGCCGTTGGCCGGATCGAGGTACCCCCCGGTATTGGCGAATCCGGTAGGCGACATCCAGTTGGTGGCGCCTTTGCCCACGCTGAACGAGTGCTCGGTACTCACCCGCGGGTCGCGAGCGAAGCCCAGGTTCCCGCCGAACTGCACCGTGTGTTTTCCTTTGGTCCAGGAGAAGTCGTCCAGCAGGTTATGCAGCGGAGTCTGCGCGCTGTGGCTATAAACAATCCCCTGGTCCAGGCCGTAAAACTGATTCCAGGGCTGGTTGCTGTTGCCCACAATGCCGGTGCTTTGCCGCGTGAAGCCCCAGTGAAACGTATTGACCATCGTGGGTTTGAGGATGGCCGTGTAGCCCACCACAAAACCCTTGCTGTGATCGCTTACGGTCTGCTCCGGCGCCGTGCCGGGCAGGAATGGCGCCTGCGGGTTGAACAGATTCTGCAGGGCGCCTCGCCAGAACAGCGTGTGCTTCCCGTCAGCGGTCAGGTGATAGTCCAAACGGGCGATGAAGGCGTTGTTGTTCAGGCTCACCGGCGCGCGGAAGCGGAACCCGGAGTAATTCAGCCCGTCGCCTACCGACGGATCATTCGTCGCAAACTGACCCGTGCAAAATGTCTTGTCGAAATAACCGGTATGGCTGGGATTCTCAATGGCCGGATTGATGCCGAGGCCCAGGGGATCCAAGCTCTTTAACTGAGCTGGATTCAGTACGGTAGTGCCCCCATTCACATTCACGTATTGGATCAGACCCTGGCACAGACTTGGCGTGGGAATGGTTCGAACGGTGCTCTGCTGCTCCCGCTGGCGGGTACCCTCGTAATTTACGAAGAAGAACAGCCGATCCTTCTTGATGGGGCCCCCGACTGAGGCGCCAAAGATGTTGCGCAGCAGCTTGTCGGGCGTGTTGGGCTGGCCGGTGGCCAGCTCGGCGTGCTTCACGAAGTAGTCATTGGCGCTGGTGATGGTATTGCGATGGTACTCATAAGCCGAGCCGTGCCAGGCATTGGTGCCGCTCTTGGTCACCAGCGCAACCTGCGCGCCTGAGCCCACGCCCTGGTCAGCGTTGTAATTGCTGGTGGTAACGCGAAACTCCTGCACCGAATCCAGTGTCACCGGCAGCACGGAAGTAAAGGCATATCCGCTGGACTGATCATTAACGTCCACGCCATCCAGGCTGATGTTGCTCTGGTCGCTGCGTGCGCCGTTTACCGCGCCATTGCGCGTATCCTGGTCCTTGACCTTGTCAACATCGGGACGGTTGCCGGTGTAAGTCACGCCGGCCTGCAGGCTGAGCAGGTCGGGAACGTTGCGGCCTTCCAGCGGAATCTGCCGCACCTGGTTGTTATCGAATGAATTTCCCAGAGAAGCGTCCACCGTGTTCAGAAGCGCCGCTTGGCCGGTCACATTCACCACTTCTGTGGTCTGACCCAGCTTCAGGCTTATGTTTGCCGCAGCTGGTGTATTCACCAGCAGCTGCAGCCCGGTTTGCTGGTAGCGTTCGAATCCAGGAGCGGTGATGGTTAGAGAATAGTTTCCTGGCGGCAGCAGCAGGAACTGGTACTCGCCCACGCTGCTGGTGGTGATGCTGCGCTGCGTGTTTGATCCCAGGTTCCTCAGAATGACCGTCGCCCCGGGCACCACGCTGCCGCTGGGGTCAGTTACAGTGCCTCGCAGGGAAGTGGAGCCGGTCTGGGAAAATGCAAGGCTGGCCACTGTCAAACAGACAGCGGTCAGAAGGGCAAACCGCCTGAGGAGCTTCATCGCAACCTCCCGGGTGGTAATCTGGTCCCGTTTTTTTGCAGGTCGCCACTTAGCTGTTTTTGCCAGCTCGGGCGTGACACTGGTTGTTAAAACCAGCACATAGTAATGTTTTTCGCACCAGATGACTTGTCTAATAGTGACCTGGAGTTGCCCCGAGCGTGACCGTCAGGACGGCGCGGTCTGGCTGGTTCAGCAGAACACTCGTTGCCCTTAAGTGGTTGTCCCAGCGTGAGTTCTTGGCGTCAGCAAAAAACGAGAGCGGGTCAGCGCGTTCTAGGACCAGCCCGTTGGCCAATCTGACCAGTAAAATCCTTTATCCAGATGCTTACTTCGGGATTACACCGGCCGCAACATCGAGAAGGCAGCCTTACCGTTTCGCTTCTCATCCTCTTAGTTCTCTTTCTGTTGACTTTTGCCGGCCACGCGGGCGCGACCTCCGCTGCCGCGTGGCACGGTATTTTGTTTAGGGCGAAGGCTCCCGTCCCAAACGCCACGGTGCGGTTGCATTCGGCGGCGCACGGGCAAGACTACGTCAGCCGCACCTCTGCCCAGGGTGAATTTGAGTTCAACGGGCTTGCTGCGGGACGGTACAGCCTCACGGTTGTGAGTAATGGCAGGACCTGCAACCTGCCTGGAACCATAACTTTGCAGCGAGGAGTCACCCTCACCGCCGGCCTGCAGCTTTGTTCTGGAGACCAGGTTCTGCGCCTGGTGACACCGGAGGAGTCGCCTTCTGAGGTTGCCGGCGGCGAGCGCCTTTCCAGTCAGCAGGTCTCCACCCTGCCTCTCAATGCCCGCGATTTCAGCAAGTTGCTCCTGCTGGCCGCCGGCACCATGACGGACACGAATGGTGCTGCCAATTTCACTCAGCAGTTCGCCGTCAACGGACAACGAGGCTCGACGGCTGTATTTGCCATAGATGGCGCCGATACAACCGATCCCGAGATGGGCGGCGCCACCTTCTCCAACTTCAACGTAGATGCCATTCAGGAAGTGCAGTCCAGTTCCGGCGTCATGCCGGCCGAGATTGGCCACGGCGCCGCGGGCTTTACCAACGTGGTGTCAAAATCAGGCACCGACCAGATCCACGGCAGCTTCTTTGAGTTCGTGCGCAACGCGGCCTTCGATGCGCGCAATTACTTCGACCATATTGATCCCCTCAGCCATCGCCGCATCCCGCCATTTGTGCGCAATGAGTTTGGGGCTGCCATAGGCGGACCTGTTGTCATTCCCAACCTTTACGACGGCCGCCGCCATACCTTCTTCTTCGGTGAGTACCAGGGCTTTCGCCAGGTATTGGGCACTACGCAGGTCTTTCCCGTGCCCACGGTTGCCGAGCGTCAGGGCTTCGATACAACCGCCTTTCCCGGGGACACTCTCAAGGTTCCGGTCAATCCTGCGGTTGAAGCCATCCTGGCCGGCTATCCGCTCCCCAATAATCCGCGCGGAGCTTATGGCGCGCGCACGTATGAGGCATCGTCAAAAGTCTCGACCGACACCGACCAATTCTCGGTGCGGGTCGACCACGTAATTTCCAGCAAAGCCTCGCTGCTCACGCGTTTCAGTTTGAACCAGGTCAGCGGCCCGCTCACCAATCCCGACCAGACTGCCATTGACCCCAGCTTTGGCATTCGCTTCTTTGATCACCAGCGCAATGCCACGGTGAAGTACACGCGCGCCTTCTCTCCCCATCTCACGTCAGACACGCAGATCGGTTACATCCGCAGCACCCCCTTTTTCCCCAGTCCCAACCGTACCCAGCCGGCAATTAACTACGGCGACGGCCTGTTCGAAGCATTCAATTCCGCCGACGGCTCCATCATTGGCTCGTTCAGCAACTTGTACCAATTAAAGAACGATACGTCCTGGGTGCGCGGCGCCCACAGCTTCAGGTGGGGCGTCGAGATCCGCGCCAATCGCGACTCCACCGTTTTCGGCACCAATCCCAACGGCGCTTACTCCTTCGGCGGCGGAACCGCCTACACTCCCGTGCCCATTGTTTCCGCCAGCGGCTTGCACAATATTGCTGTGGGAGATCCTCTGCCCGATTCGCTCACCGGTTTGCTGACCGCAACGCCATACTCCTATACCATCACGGTTGCGGCGAACGGCACGCCTGCCGGCGATAAATTCGACGAAGCTGCCACCCATCGTGAGACTTATGAATTCTATTTTCAGGATAACTGGAAGGCGACCCAGCGTCTGACCGTTAATTATGGTCTGCGCTACGAAGCCAATAGCCGCATCCATGAAGCGCAGAAGCGCACCTCGGGACCGAAATTCATCGGAGCCGGCGGTCAGTCCGTCTCCTATTGGGACCATTCCGCGCGGCAGATTTTTCTTTACGACCCGCAGCCTCCCTACAACCAGGATTGGAACGGCTGGGGACCGCGGCTGGGGCTGGATTACGCTCTTGGCGGCCACACGGTGCTGCACGCGGGCGGCGCCATCACCTCCCTCGTTCCCAACTTGTGGCAGGTCAACTTCCTGACCGGTTCCATGCCCTTTATCTTTACCCCGTATGTCAACGCTCTCCCCGGCATTTCTGTCCCCTTCCAAAATAGAGTGGTGCCCCTCAATCTTCCTCCCGTGTACACCACGGCCGGAAACCTGCTTTTCCCGCAGGGCAGAAACACCGTGGTGCCGCCCAATACCCAGTTAGATCTGAATCGCTTCCAAAATGATTTGGCGGCGCTCACGCCCGGGCATGAGCCGCAGTTGCTCTCAGTGGAGGGCATCGCCCGCGAGTTCCGCAACGGTTACATCGCCAGCTATACCGCTGGAGTGGAACACGACTTTCAGGACGTGAAGCTGACGCTCTCCTACGTCGGTACCGC
>DATJFA010000531.1:0-6357 GCA_035496015.1 Terriglobales bacterium
CGGCGATTCCTTCCGGCGCTTATCAATCAGCTTTTGGATCTTTTCGTCTTCTTTCTTGGCGTCTTTCTCGGAAAGCGGCTTGTCGTCCTTGGAGATCAGTTTCTGTACCTGCTCGCCGTAGATCTCCATCACGTCGTAGGTTTTAATTTCCGTGGACTTTACCCGGCCTTTGCCGTCTACAGGGTGGTCTTCCTCGCGCTCGACGTAGGTGTAGTCGCGCTGCTTTTTGTCGTTCTCCATGTCGTGATCAGCGGTGGTGCGAATGAGTTGGCGAATCTGATCTTCGGAGAGCGACGCACCGGGGTTGGTTTGCGGAGCAGCGGGGGCCCGGGCAAAGGCCAAGGCCGAAAGAAGGGCTGCGCAAAGCGCGAATCTGAACAGCATGGTCATAACTACGAAATCAGTACCAGCGTCGGTTCCACAAAATATGGTGCGGCCTAGTCTCGACTTTTTTCAGTGCAAAAGAAGGCCCACCGGCGTTTTTTCGCAAGTACCTGAAACAGAACAGGATGCCAGAGGTTGTTGCCCGAGGCAGGGAAGGAAAATGTTCGAATGCGAATTCCCCTGTTCGGAAGCGCACACTGGAGAAACCAAACCAGGTCCGATGGGAAAACCGCAAGGTCCCTCGACTCGCGCTACCCTCGCGTTGGCTCGGTCGCGCTCGCTCGGGATGATAGAAGAGAAAGGGCAAGTTACCCCGGACTGAAGTCCGGGGCTTCCACACTCGATCGAAGCTGCGAGTTATCCCACTCAAGCCAAAAGCGGGCTTGAGTGGGGCACCCATTTTCCACCCGTTTCCCACTCAAGCCAAAACACCCCGTTAAGTGGGGCACCCGTCATTTTCCGCCCAGGACCAGCTTGGCTATGGTTTGGAGCTGCATGTTGGAGGTGCCTTCGTAAATCTTTCCAATCTTGGAGTCGCGGAAGTACTTCTCCACCGGATAGTCCTTGGTGAAGCCGTAGCCGCCGTAGATTTCCACCGCCAGCGAGGTCACGCGCTCGGCCACCTGCGAGCAGAACAGCTTGGTCATGGCCGCTTCTTTCACGAAGTTCATGCCCGCGTCCTTCATGCGGGCAGAGTTGTAAACCATCATGCGCGCGGCTTCGATCTCGGTGGCCATTTGCGCCAGCTGGAACTGAATGCCCTGGAAATCGGAAATGGATTTGCCGAATTGCTTGCGCTCCTGCGCGTATTTGGCGGCATACTCCCAGGCGCCGCGGGCCACGCCGGCCATCTGCGCGCCAATGCCTATGCGGCCTTCGTTGAGGGTCTCGATGGCAATCTTGTAGCCCTTGCCTGCCTCGCCCAGCACGTTGTTCTTGGGCACGCGGCAGTCTTCCAGGATGAGCTCGCAGGTGCTGGAGGCGCGAATGCCCAGCTTGTCTTCTTTCTTGCCCACGGAAAAGCCGGGGAAGTCGCGCTCCACCAGGAAGGCGGTGATGCCGCGGTAGCCGGCGGAGGGGTCCACGGTGGCGAAGAGCACGAAGAGGCCGGCTTCCTTACCGTTGGTGATCCAGAGTTTGCGGCCGTTGAGGACGTAGTCGCTGCCGCGCTGCTCGGCTTTGGTCTGGAGAGCGAAGGCATCCGAGCCGGAGCCCGCCTCGCTGAGCGCGTAGGCGCCCACCCATTCACTGGCCATCCGCGGCAAGTATCGTTTTTTCTGTTCTTCTGTCGCCCAGCGCAGCAGGGCGTTGTTGACCAGCGTGTTCTGCACGTCCACTACTACGCCGGCGGAAGCGTCCACCCGCGACATCTCCTCCACCGCCAGCACCGCCTCGAAGAAGGTGCCCGCACCCCCGCCGTACTGCTCGGGAATCTCGATGCCCATCAGCCCCAGCTCGAAGAACTGGCGGATCAGGTCCTTGTCGAAGACGCCCTTTTCGTCCATTTCGCGCACCAGGGGGCGAACCTTGTCGTCGGCGAACTGGCGGATGTTGTCGCGGAAGAGGACTTCGTCTTCGGTCAGCGCGGTGAGCGGGGCGGGAGTGGCGGGGCGCTGCAGGGTGGTTTCAGGCATGAGGATAGTTCCTTCGGACATAGATGTGTAAACAAGAGATTGTACTCAATTGCAGGGTGGAGAGGGGAGATGGGCGCGAGCTTGGGGGTTGGGAAGCAGGAAAGCGCAAGGTCCCTCGACTCGCGCGCATTTCGCTTCGCTCAATTCGCGCTCGCTCGGGATGACAATAGAAAATTATTTGCCGCGGTAGACAATTCTCAGCGCGTCGCCGGTCAGGATGCGGCGAATCTGGTTGCGGGCGTGCACCGACCACGGGCCAGTGCTGTCGAGGCGCACGTAGGAGCGCCAGTGTTTGAGCGCCTTGCGCGGCTGCTTAATCTTTTCATAGGCCAGCGCCAGGTTGTAGTGGGCGTCGCCGTAGGTGGGGGCCAGCATGAGCGCGGTGCTGTAGGCCTTAATGGCCTCCGGCACCCGCCCAGTCTCATCCAGCACATTGCCCAGGTCGAAGTAGGCCAGGGCGTAGCGGGGGTCAGCCTCAATGGCAGCGCGGTAGTGGTGCTCCGCCTGGGCGAAGTCCTGGCGGTTATAGAAGATGGTGCCTACGTTGATGTGAGCGGCCGCGTGCTGCGGCTCGAGCTCCAATACCTTCTGGTAGACCTCAATGGCCTCGGTTTGCGTGGACGGTTCCTCTTCCAGCGCGATACCACGGGCGAAAAGCTCAGCCACGCCCTCATCCACGGCGATGGCACGCAGCTTTGAATTGGCCGCCACAACCTTGTCGGCCGGGTCAAAATCCATGACGAACTGCCCGGCGATAGGCTCCAGCGCCTTGCCTTCATGGCGGAAAACCACCCGCGCGCCGGTGGAATAGGCGCCGGCCTCGAGCAGCGGGTTTTCCATGCCGGCCACCTGCTTCTGCATGGCCTGCAGCGACTCGCGGATCACGGCCGGCCGTACGCGGCGTGCGCACAGGTCGCGCACCTTCTTTACCTGCAGAAGGTCAAAAAAGGAGTAGGTCTCGGCCAGGGTGAGGAGGCCAGCCTTCTCCCATGCCGTCAGCTGTCGCGCCGTTAAGCGCAGGATACGCAGCAGGTCAGTTCGACTGTATCGGTGCACGGCTTTTGTGTTTCTTCCTGCGCGTATTATGTTGAGACGGTGACGTATTTGGCAATAGGTAACTGAGCTTAATTGTGGAAAATGAGCACCTTGGGAGCCAAGAGTGGAACTAGTTTTGCACTGCGCGACCGAGGAAATGTGGAATTTGAGGGCAAGGTTCGGATGGCTGGGATGGCAGGCGGCTTGTAGGGTTGATGCGATCGGCTGGTGGGGAGAGAAGTGAATGCCGTCAGTGTTGCCTATTCGCGAAAGCGCCCGGACTGAGGCTGCCATGGCGCCGGTGAAATTGGGTCCCAGTATCGCAAAGGGAGTTCAGCAAGTGGACTGGAAAGCGCTGGATTCGGCGCTCACCGAAAATGGCTATGCCCAGACCGGCCCTTTGCTGACGGCGGAGGAGTGCCGAGAGCTGATCGGCCTCTACCCTGACGACAGCCGCTTTCGCAGCCATATTGATATGGCGCGGTTTCGCTTCGGGATGGGCGACTACAAGTATTTTGCCGACCCGCTGCCGACGACCATTCAGGAGCTGCGCAAGAGCCTTTATCCGCCCCTGGCTCAAGTTGCCAATCGCTGGATGGAAAACCTGGGCAGCCGCGAGCGTTTCCCCGGTCAACTGGACGAGTTCCTGAGAATCTGCCATCGCCACGGGCAGAAGCGGCCCACGCCGTTACTTTTGCGGTACACCGCGGGAGGGTACAACTGCCTGCACCAGGACATTTACGGAGAAGTGGCATTCCCTCTGCAGGTGGCCTGCTTCCTCAGCCAGCCGGGGCGGGATTACACCGGAGGCGAGTTTCTGCTGATGGAGCAGCGGCCGCGAGCCCAATCTAAAGGCGAAGTGATTACGCCGCAGCAGGGCGAGGCGGTCATTTTTACCACGCGCTACCGGCCGGTGCGCGGCGGCAGAGGCTACTACCGGATGAACATCCGCCACGGCGTGAGCACGGTGAAATCAGGGGAGCGCTACACGCTGGGTATCATCTTTCACGACGCCAAATGACGAAACAAAGTCCCTCGACGCAAGCTGGTTTCGCAAACTCGACGCGCCCTCGCTCGGGACGGCAGGTTGATGCGGATGCCGCATCAGGACATTTGTTAAACAGCGGCCAATACCGGTGTAGCCAGCTACCGCCCGCTTTCCGCCGTACCGCTGGCGGCTGTGTTCGAGGCGAACTCCTCTCCCATCCAATGCTGGAACGCGGTCATATTCTGCGAGCGGCCCAGGAAGTTGCGCACCAGGGTGTTGGCTGAAACCGACCCGCCTGGCTCCAGCACTTCGCGGCGGTAGCGCATGGGAACATCGCCCGCGAGCAGGTTGGCGGGATCAAACTGGGCAAAGAAGTCTTCCGCAATCACCTTGTCCCAAAGATAGGTGTAATAAGCGGAGGAGTATCCCCCCAGGTGGCCAAAAGAGGCGTACATGTGGATGCCAGGGAAGGGAATGAAGGGAGTGTAGTCGCGCGTGGCCTGCGGACACACCGCCTCAATGTCAACATTCTCCGGCTTGGTTCGATACAGCTCATAAGAAATGGCAGTGTAGGCGTTCTGCTGCTGCACCCACATACCGCGGCCGAAGGCAGAGGCGCGGTTCATGCGCGCCACCAGTTCGGCGGGAATGGGCTGCCCGGTCTGGTAGTGGCGGGCAAATGACGCCAGCACTTGCGGGCTGCGCATCCACTCCTCGAGCATTTGCGAGGGCGCTTCGCCAAAATCGGCTTCCATGCTGATGCCGCTGATTCCCGCCCAGGCCTGCTGGCCGCCCAGAATCCAGTGCATGAGGTGTCCAAATTCATGGAAGAACGTGACCACATCGCCGTACTCCATCAGACCGGGGTCGGTGGCTGTGGGCACTGCAAAGTTGCACACCAGGATGGCCTCCGGCAGCTGCTTTCCCTTTATGCCGTCGAGCACCGGCGCCATCTCCGCGTGACTGTATTTGCCGGCCCGGGGGTGCAGGTCGAGATAAAAGCGCCCAACCATCTTGCCGCTATCGAGCACATCCCAGGTCTCGACTGCCGGGTCCCAGGCGGGCACGCCGTTCTCCTGGCGAAAGGTGAGGTGGAACAAGGTGGACGCGGTATCCAGAATGCCCTGCTTGACGCGGGCGAAAGGCAGATAGGGCCGCACCGACTGGGAGTCAAAGTTGTATTCCGAGCGCCGAACCTGCTCGTTCAGGTAGCCCACCTCATAATCGCCAACTTCCGTAGCTTGAGGATCGGTCTTCCTCTTCTCCGCCAGCAGCAAGGCGAACTCGCGGTCGGCGACCGGCTGCGCGGCGCTCTTTACCTGCTGGATGAAGTCGCCGATGTTCCCGCCTTTCTGGATCATCTTGTCGGCGGCGTTGTAATCGGCCCAGGAGGTGTAGCCGAGCAGAGTTGCAATCTGGTAGCGCGTCTGCATCATCTTGCTCAAGACTTCGCGGTTCTTGGGATAAGCGCGAGTGTTGAAGGCCTCCCACAGGCGGCGGCGCAGCGCGTCGCTTTTGGCGAACATGAGGGCGGGAAGCATGTCGGGATAATCGGTGGTAATGCTTATTCTGCCGTTCGGGCCGGGCTTGTGGCGGTCAATGTAGTCCTGGGGCAAACCATCCAGTTCCCTGGGGTCTGCTTCCACCGTTTTGGCGCCATCGGAGATGTTGCGGTCGAACATGGATTGCTCTTCGGTGAGCTGATCGTTCAATTGCTTCAGGCGGGCGCGGGTGGCGTCGTCCTTGTCCACGCCGGCCAGACGGAATTCGAGCAGCTGCCGCTGGACGTAGTAGCGAGTGGCGGCGTCCGCGCCGGAAACGTTCAGTCCGGCGAGCGCGTGATAGACATCCCGGTTCAGGGCCAGAGCCGTCTGCGCCGCGCTCACCTTGCGTACCATTTCCGTGGCCTGGTCGCGAAACTTGGCGTCGGGATGGACCTGCTGCATGAGCCCGGCCAAGTAGGCTGCGCTGTTCAGTTGGCGGTTAGCCTCGTCAAAAGGCGCCAGGGTGTTGTCCAAGCTGCGCGCATTTTTTACAGCGAGGATGCGGTCCACGGCCTGCTGGGCAGCTGATAGCCGGTCGTTCTCGATCTTCTGGAAAGCGGCGACGTCGGGCTTCGCACTCCACAGGGGTGGTTGCATTTTGCTCCAGTCCTGGGCGCCGGCGGAGATAGCGAAAGATGACAGCAAGAGCAGGCAGGTAAGGCGCATGGCGATAGGCATGGAGATCCTCACGGTCGGTGGAGACTATCTAAGCAAAGACGGGGATGCAGGTTAAATGTTAGCAGGCGAAGACAGGGCACGGGTAAGGATGCCG
>DATJFA010000532.1:0-6950 GCA_035496015.1 Terriglobales bacterium
CGGGCAGGGGCAGGCGGCGTTCGATCTGTTGCGCAGCGCGATTGAGCAGAATTACTGCTCCTCCTCGGCGCTGCAGGTGGACCCGTTGTGGGCCAGCTTGCGGGAGAAGCCGGAGTTTTCTGAGTTGCAGTCCTTGGCCAACCAGTGCCAGAGCCGGTTCCTGACCGCGCTTACCGGGCCGGGGCGCTGAAGCATGGCTGCGGGTTTTACAGAGAGTATTCGTCTGGGCTCAGGTGCTCAGGCAGACCTGCGTTTTTCTGGTAAGGAGTCGAGATGATGAATAGAAGCAAAGGAAGCAGCCTGCTGCTGATCGTGGCTGTCATCTTCCTGCTGGGTGGGTGTGCTTCCCAGCACAGCGCCGATGAAAACTACTACCTGGTCACCACCAACAAGCAAATACCGTACTGGCAGGCGGCGGGCGCGGGATTTTTGCATGCCGCGACGCAGATGAAAGTGAAAGCGGAGTTCGTTGGCCCGGACACGTATGACCCCAAAGCCGAGCAACTGGAATTCGAGAAGCTGTTGCAGAAGAAGCCGACAGGCATTCTGGTTTCACCCGCCAGCGGGCAATTGATGCGCGCCGACATTGATCAGGCCATTGCCGCCGGCATTCCCGTCATCACCGTTGACTCCGACGCGCCCGAGAGCAAGCGCCTGTTCTTCATCGGCACCAATAACTACCAGGCGGGCGTGATGGGCGCCAAAGTAGCTGCCGCCCAGATGCGCGGCAAAGGCAACGTGGTCATCTTTACCATGCCGGGACAGGCGAACCTGGACGAGCGCTTGCGCGGCTATCGCGACATCTTCGCCTCTTATCCGGGACTGAAAATTGTGCGCTTAGTGGACATTCACGGCGATCCGCGGGTGGCTTTCGATACCACGGAACAAATCATCGGCCAGAAGAATGAGAAAGTTGATGGATTTGTTTGCCTGGAGGCGCTGGCCGGCAAAGAAGTGGGCGAGGTGCTCGAACGCTATCACGTGACCGGCAAGACCGTGGTGGCCATGGACACCGACCCCGACACGCTGGATTGGATCAAGAAAGGCGTGATCGCCGCCACGGTGGCGCAGAAGCCGTACACCATGTCCTTGGTTGGCCTGGAGATGCTGGACGACTTGTACCACCACAAGCTGCGATCGCTGCAGCAGAACTGGGCCGAAGACCCGTTCTCACCCTTGCCCGCGTTTGTGGACACCGGCGCCACCCTGATTGACAAGAGTAACGTGGACGCGTTCATCAGTGCGCAGAAGTCTGCGACGGGCAAGTAAAGCTACGGGCAGAACAGGCCGGACAAGCCGTTGCAGGCAACCTCTCTGCCAATCATCGTCAGGATCGCCTTACCCAATTTTCGGGCGAGGCTTAACTTCTTGCTTCTCCCGCGCCCAAATCAGGCGGCTACTTCGCCGGTCATCATTTCGTCCACGTAGCACCACATCCACTTTTCGCCCGGCTCGATGGAACGCATCAGAGGATGCCGCGTGGCATGAAAGTGTTTGGTAGCGTGCTTGTTCTTGGAAGAGTCACAGCAGCCCACGTGGCCGCATTCCAGGCACATGCGCAGGTGGACCCAGGTGTCGCCCGTCTTCACACAGTCCTCGCAAACGTGTTTATTGGTGGCGGTCACGCGGATCTGATTGAGGTGAGTGCACTCAGAAGCCATATCTTCGTCTCCTCGCCGGCTAAGCCGCGGCAGGCATTTCAAGGGCGTTACGGTCCCAGCGGGCAAGGTTAGCACCCGCTTCGTAGGTGCTTTGCAGAAAATCCAGCAGCGCGCGCCGGGGCGACTCGGCGGCGCGCACATCATCGTACATCAAAAGAAACTCCCGCAATTGTGGATCATAAAAAGCGGCGCCGGGCTGCACGCGCGCGGCCGAATATCCTTCGGGCTCCGGAACCGTGTAGGAATAGAAGGCGGGACCGCTCACGCTGCCGCCGCCGGGCCAGAAACCGGCGCTAATCACCTCATGCGAATAAGCTTCGCGGGTGATGGCGTCGGCGCCGGGCCGCTCCGGCGCTCGCCTCCCGTTAAAGCGGCTCACCGCCAGGTCGAAACTGCCCCAGAAAAAATGCACCGGGCTGCATTTGCCCAAAAAGTGAGAGCGGAATTCCATAAGAATGTTGTCTACGGTCACCAGGATGCGCCAGAACCGGTTGGCGTATTCGGGATCGTAGGCGGCGTGCACGGTGTCGCGCTCGAAGGGAATGGGGTCGGGAATCTCGCAGGGTTTAGTGTTAATCCGGACCGGCAAGCCGAGTGACGCCAGATGCGCCATGAGTTCGCCGTGGAAGTCGGCCACCGCCACCGGCCGGAGTTGCAGATGGTCCACCTTTCCGTCACTGGTCGTGACCACCAGATTGTGTTCGATGAAATCGAACTGGATTTCAAAGGTCCGCTGTCCGTAAGGAATGGGCGAAGTAGTGAGGCCGCGCGAGTTCACGTAGAGCGGAACGTTCCACCAGTGATTCAGTTTGGGCGTCAGCTGCAGGCGGACTTTGCCCACCATCTGCGTCCACATATGCAGGGTAGCGTAAGTATCCTTCCATGCGTCCAGAGGAAGCGCTGGCCACGCCCGCTCACGTTCACGCTCGTCCAGGCGATCTGACATAAGAACCTCTCTTCTGGTAATTCTCGTTGCGGCAGCCACTATCATGCACCTCAGGTTCGTTCTCTGCCAACCCAGCGCTGCCGAATTGGCAGCCATGCCCAGCGAACCAAGCCATACACTGCCCACGCTTCGATCTCCGCTGGCGATGGCGATAGCCAGGTGGCAAAATAATGGCGTTCCGCAATTTACATCGGCTCCCGACATTTTGCTGGAGGTAGTCCGGGCGCAAGCCGAGTCCCGGGAGCATGTCTTTCTCGGCGTATAAGTTCGGTGGGCGCCATCGCGAGTATTGCCAGTGCCCCATGTGCGGGGAGGGCGCTGAAAAACACACTCTGGGCTGCGTCTGCCCGGCCTGTGGCTCCCTGGGAGGCACTCACGAGGCTCAGTGCCGCTGTCCTTTCTGAGCAACAACACCAATGCGGAGCACCACAAAGCGTGCCGCTGCCCCAGATGCGGCGAGATTGGCTGAGTTGCGTCCAAGGCTTTACAAATCTTTACAGGAGCGTAACAAACCTTTACGCCCCTCCTGAGGCGGATGTGTTTACCTATCTCCAGCTTAGCGATGAACAAGGAAAGCACAGAGCAGCTTCCTTGACGCCAGGCGAGAGAGATGTTGTGGAGGTCACGGCAGAGCTCTCGCCTGGAGGTTCTGGCAGTGAAATAGATTAAAATTGCTCCAGGCGTCACCATCAGTGGGGCTGTTGCAACACCTGCAACATTCAGTAACGCGGAAAGCATCTGACTCCGCGCCGACAGTGTACGATCCGTTCGCTTTCAGCAATTGTAATTAAATTTTGCACGGTCGCGAGGCCGCAACCTTCATGCTCGGTCACTTGCTCCTGTTGGGCTCCATTGTTGGCCTGCTGAGTTGCACCGTTTTCCTGATCTTGTTGGCCCGCGCTTGTGTTCGATTCAGGAGCCGTCCGCTGCCGGCCGGGGTTGCCGGGTCTGGGCCACCGGTAAGCCTGCTGAAGCCGCTGCATGGCCTGGAACCCGCACTGGAAGCCAATCTGGAGAGTTTTTTTCGCCAGGACTATGCCCGCTACGAAATTATTTTTGGCTGCCGGCAGGAGAGCGATCCCGCCCTCGACGTGGTTCAAGCGGTTCGCCACCGCTATCCGCAAGTTCCAGTGAGAGTCGTTTTTTCCGGCGAGCCTGATCGGCCCAATGCCAAGGTCTGTTCTCTCGAGAAGATGGCTGAAGTCGCCGCCTCCGATTATCTGGTCATCAGCGACAGCGATGTCCGGGTCACGCCTCAATACCTGCGCGAAATAATCCGTCCGCTCGTGCAGCCAGAAGTTGGAATGCTTACCTGCCTCTATCGTGGCGTGCCCAGCGGCGGCCTGTGGTCGCGCCTGGAGGCGCTGGGGATGTCGGTGGAGATGACCGCTGGCGTAGTGGTGGCCGACATGCTCGAAGGCTTGAAGTTTGCTCTTGGCCCCACCATGGCCATCCGCCGCGATGTGCTTGAAGAAATCGGCGGCTTCCACGTGCTGGCGGAATACTGTGCCGATGATTTCGTCCTCGGACAGCGGGTGTTTGAAGCGGGCAAGCAGGTAGTGCTTTCTCAGTACGTAGTGGACCATGTGGCCGTCCATCAGCGCTGCCTCGCCTCGCTGCAGCACCAGGTGCGCTGGATGAAGAGCACGCGTTTTTCGCGTCCCAAGGGCCACGTGGGCACCGGTTTGACCTTTGCCATGCCCTTCGGCCTGCTCGGACTGCTGGCCGGCATTGTCATGGGTGATCCTCTGCTCGGGTTGGCTCTGCTACTTTATGCCGCTCTGAACCGCATGACGGAAGCGATGCTGGCGGGTTGGAGCGTCGTGCGCGACCCGCTGGCCTTGCGGTACTTCTGGCTCTATCCCGTTCGCGACCTGCTGGGGTTTTTCCTGTGGTGCGCCAGCTTTTTCAATACCAGCATTGTGTGGCGCGGAGAACGTTACCAGTTGCAGCTTGGCGGCAAAATGGTTCGGGAAGCAGAAGCAGAGGAACTGGCCGCCGCTTCAGAGACGGTTGCTGTAGACGAACTTGCCTGAAACTTCCGCCACCACATATTTGTAGGGGAGTAAACTGTCCACCTGCTTCTTCTCGTAAGGCGGCACGAACAGGAACACTCGCCCGCTGCCATTCCACTTGTGTAACAAGTCGCTGTCTTTCAGGAATATTTTTGGCGCATCCGGGAACGTTGACCCGAACCACATGGAGGTCGTGCGCCCGTTGACCAGTTCAATGGGCTGGCGCAGGTAGAAGAGCAGGGAAGAGCCGAAGGCCTGGTCGCCATAAATCATCACCTCGTCGCCCGGCTTCTCTTGCGCGACGATTTTCTCGGCCAACACCTTGGAAGAAAGATACGGCCCGAAGCGGGCGAGGGCGATGTGAGCCGCAAACAGGAGCAGGGCCATGCCCGCGGCGAGCGCCCAGGTGGCCTGCCAGGGCCGGCGGCGCAGGCGCAGCAGCAGGGAAAGCAGCGGCGCGGCTATAAGCGCCAGCACGGCCAGTAAAGCGGGCAAGCGCAGGGCGGCAAAGGATTCCGCGCTCAGGTCAAGGGCGTGCGACATGGAGAGCGTGTCTTCCGCCATGCTGTGCTGGGCCAGCACCGTGCCAATATCGGGCGCAAAGGGAAGATGGCGGGAATACCACAATCCGCCCACGAGCGCGCTACCCGCCAGCAGCCCGACGATGGCAATAGCGCCCGAGGAGCTGAGAACCAGGGGGCGGCCGGCAGCTTGCTCCTCATCCCGCGCCAGCGCATCCGCCAGCAGAAGCAGCAACGGCAGATACGCAGGAAAGGTGTAGTACTCCTGGTTGGTGGAGATGGCGAAGAACACCAGCACCAGCCCCGCCCAAATCCAGCATAGGAGGCGGGTCCGCGCGGCAAGACGCCGCTGAGCATCTGCCGCTGCCGCACGCCGCTGCTTCACATCCTGAATGGCGTTGCGGACCAGCGACGGCAAGTAGAAGCTCCAGGGAAACAGCCACACCAGGTGCAGGCTCCAGTAAAGCGCCGCCGGCAGCTTGTTGTAGTCCTTGGGATAGCGCTCGCCCAGAAAGCGCAGGAAGTGCTCGTTGACGAAATAGAACCAGAAGAAGCCACGGTTACGCAGACCAGCTAGGATGTGCCAGGGCGCGGCAATGGCAAGAAACAGCGCCAGGCCGGAGAAGAGGCGAAATTCCCGCCAGCGCCGCCACTCTCCGGTGATGGCCAGATAGATGACCGCCGGCATGCCGACAAAAACCAGCGCCACCAGTCCCTTGGTCAGCACCGCCAGCCCCACGCAGGCATACCCGGCATACCAGCGCCATGCCGATGAGAATTCCAATGCGGTGAGCAGAAAGTAGAGCGAAGCTGCAATCAGCAGGCTGAGCAGGACATCAGGAATAAAAATGCGGGTGAACAGATACACGCCCGCGCAGGTCAGTACAAATAGCCCCGTGTAGGTCCCCGTGCGCTCGCCAAAAGCCTGCCGGCCCCATACAAATCCCAGCCACGCCAGCAGCAGCACCGATAAGGCCGTAGGCAGGCGGGCAGCGAACTCGTTGATTCCGAACAACCGGTAACTGCCGGCCACCAGCCAGTAGGGAAGCGGCGCCTTTTCCAGGTAGCGAATGCCATTCACGTGCAGGGTGACGTAGTCGCCCCGCGCCAGCATCTCCCGCGCCGCTTCAGCATGGGTGGAATCGGCGTCGTCCAGCAGGGGCGGCGAGAACACTGAACCCAGGTAAACCACGGCAAAAATGATCCCCAGCAGGATCAGGACACGGCTGGCAGAACCGGTTGTGGCCGGCTGTTCCGTACGGAGCGCCGGGGCGGCGGGCGAGCTCAAGATGAAATGGTCCTCGCGGATTCGCGCTGGATTTGCTACAGGATATTACACTTGCGCCCGACAGCAAAACGCAGCTCACTTACGCCCGAGGCTTGGTTTTCTCCCACACACCCGGTACTCACCTCTGGCACCCCTTTGCTGCTGCTTGTGATTTTCCTGGCTGTCACCAGCTCTCTGCAATGCATCTGTAAGGAGGATGTTGGCGTTGAATGTAAACGCATCGAGGTAGGCAGGCGATGGCCAAACGAAATTGGACGTGGCGGATTTTAGAATCTCTTCTCCTGGTCGCGGTGCTGATGGGAGTGTCGGGATGCAACAAGCTCAAAGCGCGTTCCGACCTCAACAAAGGCGTGCAAGCTTACAAGAGCGCCAAATACGATCAGGCCATCAGTTTCTTTAAAGATGCGGTTGACCTCGACCCTAGCCTGGTGAACGCCCGCCTTTACCTAGCCACCGCCTATGCCCAGCAGTTTGTGCCGGGTGTGGACAGCCCGGACAACAACAAGAGCGCGGAGGCGG
>DATJFA010000533.1:0-4596 GCA_035496015.1 Terriglobales bacterium
AGAAGGCGAATGTCAATGCACTTGTGGGTGCGCTGTCTTGCACACAGCCGGCTCTAGGCTGGCGCAGTCTGAGCCGACGTGTGGCGGCAGCTGCTGAATTCGGCAGCGGCTTTCACGAAGGCTGTAACCAAGGGATGCGGCTTGTCCGGACTCGAAGACAGCTGCGGCTGAAATAGGGTGGCCACGAAAAACGGATGCGCGGCGAGTTCGACGGCCCGGGCTTCGCCATGCTCGGCTCGCGCCACTACTTCCAGGCCAGCGGACGCCAACTGCGGCTCATATTGCGGGTTGACCTCGTAATTGCAGAAGAACTCCTCGACCACTTCCTCGCATCCGTAAATCCGCTGCAGCAAGGAGCCGGGCTTCAGCCGAATGCCGGGAACGCGGCCGCAGAGCTTGGGATCGGAAGCGCCGCGCTGAGGCACGGCGCAGAGAACTGGCGAAATGATGATGTGCTTGGACTGGGGATTATGCTCGGCGCTGTCAGCATCGGCGAATTTCAGCAGGTTGCGGGCACACTCTAACAGAGTGTGTTGGAAGCCACCTCAGGTGCCGGAGAACGGCCACTTACGATTGCGCGCGAACTCGATGGCGCGCAGCATGCCGTCAAAATTGCGATAGGGACTGCCGGGCGCGGCAATTAAGCCGTCAAAACCTTCCAGCATTTTTTCGCTGCGCGGCGGCGCAAGCGACGGAGTGGGCACCCATTCCACGCTCACGGTCAAGCCCAGTTTGATGGCGGAGTGCTCGAGTGCGTTGGCGATGGCCGGGTGGGTGTGGAATTCAGGATTGTAGTCGCCCACCACACCAATGCTGACGTGTGTATTCATTGTTCCTCTCGCGTGCTGGTCAGTTCAGGGGTTGGCCCAGGAAAGGAATTGAGGTCGAAAGCTATCTTACCGCAGCGCGTAGGGTACCGCAGCTTCTCGTAAGCCCATTGTTATCAAGCCATGTCGCGCGTGAGTTTCTGCCGTGCAAACCTGTTGCCGCTTCCTTGAATCGAATTGCGGGCAGTCCTGCAGGAGCAGATGCTCCCCGGGGAGAACTGGTGGCAAACAAGATAGCGAAAGCCTGGGATGTGGTGCGTTTAGTGCGGAGGGGCGGGCCAGGGCTGTGCAACATCGCGGTTACGAACTCCTGCAACGCGGCGTGTGATTTCTGCAACTTCGCGCGCGGGCGGGTGGCCGACTTGCGCTGGATAGATGCGGATCAGTTCGGCGCCGCGCTCGACATTCTGCGTCGCCGCGGAATTCGCTATGTAAGCTTCTTCGGTGGCGAGCCCCTGCTGCATCCCCGACTTGAGGAAATGATTGCAGGCGCCGTGGAGCGAGAGCTGGTGCCGGCCATCATTACTAATGGCTGGCTGCTGCCGGTTCGGCTGCAGCGATTAGCTGATGCCGGGCTGAAGACAGTGTATGTCTCGCTGGATGCGGCCTGCGTTACCGCTCACGAAGCGAACCGTGGGTTGAAGGGCCTGGTGAGCCGCATCCGATCGGCCACGGCGCAAATGCCCGCGTTGGGAATGATTCCGATTGCGCAGGTGGCCATGAGCAAGCTGGTGCAGGACTACTCCGCCCTGGCGCCTTTCTTGCGCGACCTGGGGTTTGCGGCTGTGGCCTTTTCCTACCCGCAGCAGGCCCGGTTGGGGTCGTCATCGCTGGCCTGGTCGGATAATTCCCAACTGATGAAGTTTTCTAAGAACGAATTGCTGGCTGCCTTCGAGGGAGTGGATGAGTTGCGCAAGTCGTTTCCGGTGAACAATCCGCGGGCGTCGGTTGACGACATGAAGCGCCACCTGCGCGGGCAGAAGGAGAAATTCGTCTGCTATGGCGGCTACAAAAGCTTCTACATGGACTGGAACTACGACATATGGCGCTGCGATGCTTGGAACAAGCCGCTGTGCTCGGTGTGGGAGTTCGCGGACACGCCCCTGGTACGGGACGGCTGCACGGCCTGCATCGCGGACTGCTACCGGGATTCGAGCGTGATGCTGCATTTTGCTGTGTCGCTGGGAGATGCGGCCGATCGGTTGCGGGAGGGCCAGCTAATCGCAGCGTTCAAAGCCGTGGCAGACAGGCGTAACCTGGCGTCGCTGGCAGCCGTGGCTGGCAACTTCAGGGTGTTGGATCGGCTGGCGAGCCTTGGCTAGCGCCGACGCCATCAATGTGCGCCGGTAGAGAAGACCATGGGCACGTTGGCCTTGTCGGCATCTTCCACCTTAAACATCTGGCGCGGCTGCAAGTGCATCCAGCCGGCAACAATCATATCGGGTGCCTGCTGGATGCGAACGTTGTAGGTGTTGACGGAATCGTTGTAGAACTCGCGGCGGTCGGCGATCTGGCTCTCCAGTTCGGTGATGCGCCCCTGCAGCTGCAGAAAGTTGTTGCTGGCTTTCAGTTCGGGATAGTTCTCGGCCACGGCCAGCAGCCCGCGTGTGGCCTGGGTCATGCTCTGGTCGGCCTGCGCTTTTTGGCTGATGGTGACGGCTCGGTCGTATTGCGAGCGCGCCTGGGCAATCCGTTCGAAGGTGTCGCGCTCAAACTCCATATAACCTTTGCAGACGGCGACCAGGTTGGTGAGTTCGTCATGGCGCTGCTTGAGCATGACGTCAATGTTGGCCCAGGCCTTGTCAATGTCGTTCTTCAGTTCGATCAGGCCGTTGTAAATCGTGACCAGGTACCAGGTGAGGCCGCCGATCACGAACAGAAGCGCCAGTAGGATCACGATCTGCATTGTCTGTTCTCCGACTAAATACTAATTCAGCAATCCCAAGCGGCTGAGCACAAAGCCTACCGAGACCAGGGTGAGAATTGGCCCACCCCAAATGTACAAAGTGGACTTCCAGGCCAGTTCGCTGAGCAAATCGCGCTGGCTATGCCAGGAAATCAGGAACGCCGGGTTGTGCGTTCCCTTCATCAACACCACTGGCGGGTGTAGATCAAAGGGGACCACCGGCTTGGCAGGCGGCGCCATGGGGCCGCTCGCAGCCGACGCGTTCGGGGCGTGACTGGCTGCTAACGTCGCCGACGCCGCCCCAGGCGTGCCGAAGAGTGAGGCCATGGCCAATTGCCGGCGCTTCTGCTCGTCAGGATCTACCCCGGGCACAGGGTCCTGCCCATTCTGCCGCGCCAGTTGCGCGGTGGCGCTGGCAGGTATGTAAGCTGCCCCGGCGCCCGCAGGCTGGGGGCTCGCGCCCATCAGGCCGGCCATAAATAGCTCGCGGCGGTGCTTCTCAGCGTCGTCAATCTCGTCCGACATGTGGGCCGGCTTCTGCAGGGGCGAGCCGGGATGCGGCATGGCAGCGGGCGCATGAAACCCCATGGCTGCGGCAAAGGCCGCCCGCGCCTGCAGTTCCTTCTCGTCAGGCGGGGGCGGGGCCGGGCGCGCCTTAATGGTGCCCGCCGCGATTTTGCGCCAGGCGGCGTCGGGGCTGTCGGAGCGCACCGGAATTTCGCGCACCTCGATGCCGGGATTCTCCGCCAGCGTGCCCAGAATGAAGAGCGCGTTCTTGGGCTTAATGCAGTACTCTTCGATCTTGATGGGGTGGTCGCGTTCGACCCCATGCATGGCCAAAAAGCGCGACACATTCGAGGGAATGGGATCGTCTTGAAACAGGCCGTGCTGGTATTCCTGCTGGAAATCGCGATGGATGTCCAGTTCGGCGTCACTGGGATCCACCAGCACCCGCCCAGTTTCGTCTTCCAGGTAGAAGGCCACGTGAAAGCGCGCGTCCACCACCTTTTTCCAGCGTTTGTTCTTGCCCGACTGCACGTAAATCCAAACCATGGTGCGGTGAAAATAGCAGGGTAGTTGGCTGACGGGAGCAGGGATGGTGTAGGGCCCGTTAGCCAGGCCGGTGACTTCGACCAGGCCCATGGCGGCACTGCGAATCTTGGAGGTGGGTGTGTCCTCGATCAGGCGCTTGCGCTGCAGCATGCGGAAGCCGCGGTAGAACAGGTACACGCCCGCCCCGGCGCCAATGACGGCATAAATGGTCGGGTCATTGGTGGATATGTAGACCAGCAGCCCCAGGTTGAAAATGGGCGCAAGCATGTACGAGCGTATGGTGCAGGAAAACGGCGGCAGTTGCACGCGAGAAATGCGGGGACCGTTACTCTCGTAATCAGGGGCACTGCGGAGCGACTGCAGAGGATTATCAGAATTTTAATCCGAGCTACCGGTTGGAGTTGCTTGACGCCCTAGCCCGCGCATGATCTGTTTGCGCAACTCTTCCCAGACCGAGGGCGACATGGAGAGGAACACTTTGACGATTTCGGGATCGAACTGCTGCTCCGCCTCGGCCTCGATCTCTCGCCGTGCGGCTTGGACGGACTGAGCACGGCGGTAGGGAAGGTCGGACGTGATAGCGTCAAGCGTGTTGGCAATGGCGGTAATTCGGGCACCAAGTGGTATGTCTCTGCCCTTCGACCCGCGTGGATACCCCCTCCCGTCAAACCTCTCATGATGTGCGTGCACGAGTTCCGCCGCTTCCTGCAGAAACGGGATCATCTTCAGCATTTGGTAACCGTGGTATGGGTGCTGTCGCATGACCTCAACCTCCTCCGGGGTGAGGGGACCGGGCTTGCGTAGGATGGT
>DATJFA010000534.1:0-2895 GCA_035496015.1 Terriglobales bacterium
CATTAGCGGAATAACTGCGGTCACGGCCAAGCTGACCGTTCGGGTCGGAGTTAAGGATTCTGCCGAGCCGCCGCACACTGCGGTACGCGAAATTACCATCACCTCGGTGCCGGCCTTGCAACTGGAATGGCAACGTCATCCGGCACTGGAGAATGACGGCATTTACGGTGAAGTCAAAGTGGCGAATCCTAGCGAGGACCCCTACGACCTTACGTTTATCATCGTGGCGGTTAACCAGATCGGCAAAGCCTTCGCTCTGGGCTATCAACACTTCAAGTTGAGCCCGCAAGCCAGTCAGGCGATACCGTTCGGCACCAGCCTGCCGCAGGGCTCCTACATTGTGCACGCCGACGCGGTCGGCGAGATTGCCTCCAAGGACGCGATCCGCCGCGCCCGACTGCAGACGGCCAAGCCCCTGGTGAAGCAATGATATCTTTAGGCTTTCTTCATCTTGGCGGCTGAGAATCCCATCAACGTGGCCGTTATAGGGGCGGGCGCCTTCGGACGCAATCATGCCCGCGTGTACCGGCATTTGCAGCAGGCAGGGGAGCCCGTGCGTCTGGTCGCCGTGGCTGACGTGGACCCTGGGCGGGCCACAGCCCTGGCGCGGGAATCCGGATCGGGAGTTCAGGCGCTTAGTGATCTCCGAGAATTGATAGCTCGGGGTGAAATTCAGGCAGCTTCCGTTGCCGTTCCCACCGTTCGGCACCTGGAAGTGGCCGGCGCGCTGATGGCCGCCGGTATTGATGTGCTCATCGAAAAACCGCTGGCGGCCACGCTGGTCGAGGCTGAGAAATTAATTGCTCTGGCCCGTCAGCATGGACGAGTAGCCCAGGTCGGTCATCTGGAGCGGTTCAACCCCGCGGTGCAGGTCACTCTGCCCCTGGTGACCCGGCCCATGTTCTTCGAAGTACACCGCTTAAGCGTCTTCAGCCCGCGGTCGCTGGACATTGACGTGGTGCTCGACTTAATGATCCACGACCTCGATATCGTACTGGCGCTGGCCAAATCGCCGGTTAAAGAAGTGCGCGCAGTCGGCCTGCCCATCCTTTCCCGCCAGGTCGATATCGCCAACGTGCGCCTGGAGTTCGAGTCCGGTTGCGTGGCCAACTTCACGGCCAGCCGGGTGAGCACCGAAAGGGTGCGCAAGCTGCGCTTTTTCCAGCCGCAGCAGTACATTTCCATTGATTACACGCGCCAGGACGTGCTGGTTTTCACGGTAGCCGCGGCGGACGAACCGGTTGATGTGGCACTGCCGGGCGCGCCGGGTTCGCCCATCCAGGTCGTGAAGCCGGCGGTACAGGCGCAAGAGCCTCTGCAAGCGGAACTGCGGGCCTTTATTCAGTCAGTGCGCCAGCGTTCCCAGCCGCTGGTTTCGCTGGAAGATGGCCGGCGCGCTTTGGCCCTGGCATTGGAAATCCAGGCCGCCATGCGCGAGCACAGCCACAAGGTGAACTTGGACGTGGGCGCCAAGTGTTAAGTGCTTTCTAATCACCCCAGAGGGTTACTCCCTGGGATACGGTATTTCGGCCAAGTACTTCTGTGCTTTAGCCCACCCCACCTTTAGTGCGAAAATAGCCCAACGCCGCTTACGTCTGCTTGGGCGCTCATACGACAGCGCCGAAGCCACAACTTGAGTGAAACCAGCAGCTTAATGGCTACCACCGAAATACCGCCCCGCAAATCGTTCCTGCCGCCCACGGTGTATTCGGGGCGAGCGCAAGGAGCGGATCCTGCTTCGCGATCGGCCGCAGACAATCTGCCGGTCCCGATGTTCTTAATGTCGCTGCAGGATGAAATGGACCGGTCGCACCGCCGCGAAGCTTTCTGGATGTCGGTGCTGGTGCACCTGGTAGCCCTCGTGGTGTTCGTGAATGGCGGCAAGTTGCTGCTCAGCAATGGGGTGGTAGTGCCCACGAAAACCGAGGTGCTGCAAACCCGGGAATACACCTTCCTGGTGTTGCCGTCCGACCTGCAGAAAAATATTCCCCGGCCGCACACCACCGTCCTTTCGGATAAGAACCGGGTCGCGACCGCGCAGGAACCTGTAATTGATGAGAAGAGCCTGCAGCACATCCTGGCGAGCAGCGCCAAGGGCACCAGCAGCAACACCAAATTGCACCTGCCCCACGTAAAAGGCTTGTTGGCAGAGAAATCGCTTGCGCCAAATCCGCACGCGCTCACACAGGTGGCGAGCGCGACGCCGCCGGCACCCATCCGGGCCGGCAAACCCGAAATGCTGAGCGTGCCCGCGGCCTCCGCGCCGCCCACCCAGCTTGCGACGGCGCAAAGCACGCCTTCCGCAGTAGGCACGCCAGCAGGAAATGCTGACAGCACCGGCGGCGGAACAGCCACGAACGGGTTGAGCGCCGCCAAATCGCAAGTCGTACACCAGAGCAACGTAGATGTGCTGAGCGACACTATGGGCGTGGATTTCGGCCCCTACTTGAGCCTAATCCTGCACGCGGTTCGCACCAACTGGTACAACCGCATTCCGGAATCAGCCCGCGCCCCGCTGATGAAAAAAGGAAAAGTCTCGATCCAGTTCGACATTTTAAAGACGGGACAGATTGCCGCCATGCAGGTAGTGGGCACCTCCGGCGATCCGTCTTTGGACGGCGCCGCCATTGGCGGTATTAACCAGTCTGGCCCGTTCCCGCCGCTTCCACCCCAGTTTGAGGGGCAATATCTGGCCTTGCGCTTCCACTTCTTCTACAACCCGGATACGAACGATCTGAGGTAGTCCGCTGTAAGCCGGGCTCGCAGCGGCACAGTTCATCATTTCGAGGAGGAAACTTGAAGCGTATTCAATGCCGGTTGATGGGGTATCTATGCCTGGCGCTGCTCATGATGGCAAGCGCCACACGTGCCACTGCCCAGGAGCACAATGCCCAG
>DATJFA010000535.1:0-5198 GCA_035496015.1 Terriglobales bacterium
CTATGTGGCGCCCAACGGGGCTTACACCATCGGGACCAGGCAGCCGTTCAGCGGGGTTGCTTTGCCCGCAAACAGCGGCGTGAGCGGAACCACGCTCCCCAATGGCCAGATCGGGGTGGTTCCATTCGCCAACGACTCTTACTTCATCACCGCCGGCGGTTCCTCCTACAATTCCTTCCAAGTTAACTGGCGCCACACCAGCGGGCGGCTGCAGACCATGCTCGGCTACACCTTCAGCAAAGCCATTGATAATTCTTCTGGCTACGGCGAACAGATGAACCCGTATGATTCGCGGCTGACGCGCGGTCTGTCGGCTTTCGACAGCACCCACAATTTTGTCGTCAGCTATAACTACGCCCTGCCGGTGGACAAGTTTGGCGGGCCCAAGCGTCTGACCAACGGCTGGGCGGTAAGCGGCATCACGCGGTTTTCGACCGGCCTGCCGGTTACCCTGGTCGAGACTGATGACCAATCGCTGGAGGGTACAAGTTTCGGCGGTCCCATCATTTTGCCGGCCGACACTCCCAACTTTGTTGGGCCACTGACGATCAGCGATCCGCGAAAGACCGGGGGCTTCTACTTCAATCCCGCTGCATTCGCCGGGTCCGCGCTGGGCCAGGAAGGCAATGCCAACCACCGGTTTTTCCACGGGCCCGGAGTCAACAACTTCGACTTTGCGGTCCTGAAGAGAACGCCAATTTCCGAGCGCGTGAACCTGGAATTCCGGGCGGAGCTGTTCAACATCTTCAATCACACGCAGTTCCTGGGTCCCAGCGGGATCAGCAGTTTTAATCCTGTGACCCACGTCTCGACTACCGGCACATTCGGCCAAGTCTCAGCTGCAGCGCCGCCGCGAATCGGCCAACTCGCACTGAAACTCAGCTTCTAGCGCCCACAGGCGGCGTAATGCTGGCTCAATGACGGTATAACCTTCGACGAGGATGCTATGGCTTCATCATTGTCAATCGGACGTGCCCCAATTACCCAGCTGGCCATCGCTGGCGGCGAGCCTTTGCGCAAAACTCCTTTTACGGAATGGCCGTTGGCGCGAAAAGAAGAACGCGCCGCCCTGGAAGATGTGCTGGCAAGCTCCAAGTGGGGTGGCCAGCCCTTTCCCGGCAAATACTCTGTCGCTTTCGGCAAGAAGTTCGCGGAGTTGCACACGGCAAAGTATGCCCAGTGCGTAAATACAGGAACGGTGGCGATCCAGGCGGCTCTGAAGGCCATCGGCATACGCCCCGGTGACGAAGTGATTGTCCCAGCCTACACCTGGGAGGGCACAGTCGGTCCGGTGCTCCTCGTGAATGCTGTTCCGGTGTTCGTAGACATTGACCCGAACACCTATTGCCTGGACAGCAAGCTGATCGAGAAAGCGATTACGCCGAAGACAAAAGCCATCATGCCCGTGCATCTCGGAATGCGCTTCGCCGATATGGACGAGATCCTCCGCATTGCCGCCAAGCACAAGCTCAAGGTTATTGAGGATTGTGCTCACGCCCACGGCGGAAAGTGGAAGGGCAAAGGCGCGGGCTCGATGGGGGATCTGGGAGCTTTCAGCTTCCAGTCGAGCAAGCTCATTACGTCGGGAGAAGGCGGCGCCGTCATCACCAACACACTGGAGTACATGGAGTTGGTACAGAGCTACATCAATGCCGGCCGGGCCAGCCTTACTGACAATTTTCACCGGCGGATTATCGGCTTCAACTACCGTCTTGGAGAATTCCAGGCCGCGGTTCTGTTCGCTCAGCTGGAGCGTTTGCCGGAGCAGGGAAAAATCCGGGAACGGAACATGAAACGGCTGGAAGAAAAATTAAAAGGGACACCGGCCATTGGACTACTTCCACCCGATCCCCGCATCACCTCCCTAGCGCCCTACGGATACGTGCTCAAATATTTTGCGGAACGGGCCAGCGGCGTCCCGCGAGCCTCCTTCGTAGCCGCGTTACAGCTGGAAGGCATTCCCTGCGACGGTCTGTTCTACGAGCCGGTTTACAAGAGCTCTCTGTTTCCGCTGGACCCGATGGATTTCCCGGCATTGAGCTGGGGACGCGAAAAGCCGCTGGACCTGCGCAATAACTATTCCTGTCCGGAATCGGAGCGTGCCGCTTACCAGGAGGCCGTCTGGTTTCCTCACCAGTTATTCCTGGGCGGTGACGAAGACGTGGATGCCATTTCGGATGCTATCCACAAGGTGCTGGAGAATATTGACGAATTGGCCGGACTGGACCACAAGGCAATCCGCAACCAGAAGCTCAGTCGCGCTGACCGGGAAAGCTAACTTCAACCTGACCGGGCAGCCTGGCGCACCGCGCGTGGCAGGCTTGGCTGGACGCCAGCGAGCGGTTGCCCCGAGAGAAAGTGTGGAGAGGAATCTGTGTCCACCACCGCAGTCTTAGCCGCCACGCTGGTTGAACCTGGCCGCTACGAACTTCGCGAATACCCGCTGCCCGACCCAGAACCGGGTTGCCTGTTAGTGCGCATGCAGGTCTCGGGCATCTGCGGCACGGATAAGCACACTTATCAGGGTTATACGACGCAGTACGCCGGCAGCGGCCAGACGCGGCAAATTGAGTTTCCCATCATTCAGGGTCACGAAAACGTGGGCACGGTTGCCGCCATTGGAGGTACCGGCCGCTACACAGATTTCGAAGGCATTCCTTTGAGCATTGGCGATCGGGTGGTTGTGGGCCCGAACGTAAGCTGCGGAACCTGCTATTACTGCCGCCACGATTTCCCGCACTACATGTGCGAGAACACCACCGACTACGGGAACAACCTGAGCGCCAAGAATCCGCCGCACCTTTTCGGAGGGTGGTCACAATACCTCTATGTGCTGCCGGGCAGTTTTGTCGTTCGCGTTCCTGAGGACCTGCCTTCCGAAATTGCGGTTTTGACCGAGATCATGGCCGTAACCGCAGGACTCGATCGCGCCAAGCAGATCTCGGCCTTCCCCAACGAGTCGTTTCGTTTCGACGATACCGTGGTCGTGCTTGGGGCGGGTCCGCTGGGCATTTGCTTCGTCATGAAGGCGCGCATGCTGGGCGCCGGAACCGTGATTGCCGTTGACCTTTCCGACTATCGGTTGGACTTCGCGAGGCGGCTGGGTGCCGATCACGCGCTGAATGCGGCCCGCACCAGCCGGGCCGATCGCCTGGAAGCCATCATGGCCCTGACGCATGGTCGCGGGGCAGACCTGGTGATTGAATGCGCCGGCGTACCGGAGGCGGTGGCCGAAGCGCTTGATCTCCTGCGGCCCGGTGGACTGCTGGTGGAGGCTGGAAATTTCTCCGATTTGGGCGATGTGGCCATCAACCCGCACCGGCAGCTATGCTCTAAGAACGTTCGCATTCTGGGCGTGGGCGGCGAGGAGGCGGCGGCCTATGCGCCGAGCATGCGGCAAATGGTCCGCTACATGCGGCACTACCCCTTGGCCGAATTCGTGACGCACCGGTTTGCGCTGCGCGAAGTTGAAGCAGCCATGAAACAATCTATCGCCAGGGATTCGATGAAAGTGGTGATTGATCCCTGGCGCAATTGATTTCAATACGCGAGGCCACATGAACCTGAATGAGCGTTTTAAGTTCGCATCCGCACCGGACAGCTGGGGTGTCCTGGACTACCCCGGTCCCTCCTGGAATCAATCGTACGAGAAGATGCTGGATGAAATGGTGGAGGCCGGCTACACCGGCACAGAACTCGGCCCTTACGGCTTCTTTCCCACCGAACCCGCGGTGCTCAAGGAGCAGCTGGGGCGGCGCAATCTGAAGTTGCTCGCGTCCTTCGTTCCCGTGCCGCTGGGGGATGCGGCGTCTACGAAAGCGGTAGTCGAGCAAATCCGCAAAGTGGGCGAATTGCTGGCGAAACTTGGCGCCCCGTTCCTGGTTCTCGCCGACGCGCAATCTGCGGAGCGAGACCGGCTCTCCGGCCGCGTGCCGCGCGATGGCAGCGCCGGCTGGACGGCGGAACAGTGGAAGCAGGCGGCCAAAGTGGTGGCGGATGCGGCTCGCGTCGCCTCCGATTATGGACTGGACCTGGTGTTTCATCCGCATGTGGCAACTTACGTTGAGACCCCGGCGGAAGTGGAGAAATTTTTCGACGTGACTTCTGCCAGCAAAATTGGCTTGTGCCTGGACACCGGCCATTGCGTTTACGGAGGCGGCGATGCCGCGGCCGAGGCGGAAAAGTATCGCCACCTGCTTCGCTTCGTGCACATTAAGGATGTAAACGCGCAGGTATTGGCGGAATCGCGCCGCAAAAAACTCACTTTCGAGCAGGCAATTGAAGAGAAGGTGTTCACCATCATCGGCGAAGGCTCGATTGATTTTCCGGCGTTCTTCCGTGTTCTGGAGCGCAACCATTATTCCGGCTGGATGGTGGTGGAGCAGGACGTAAAATTCGGAGCCACTGCGGTTCCACCGGCTGTTAGCATTGCCGCCAGTCTCAAGTACCTGCGTGCAGTGGTGAACCAGTTAGCGGTGGCCGCCGCGTCCTGACGTTCCGTTCGTCCGAAACGTTGCCTCCACAGGAGAACCTTCATGTCGATTGACACCGTCGTTCACTCCCGGCAGTTCGCCGAGGGCGCCTCAGGCGAACTGCTGCGCTTTTCACGAAACGAAGCTGGGTGGGAATGGATGGGCTTCGAGGTCAGGCGGTTGGCAGCAGGCGAGAGGTGGAATTACCAGCGCAGCGGCGAAGAAACGGCGTTTGTGCTGCTGTCGGGAAAATGTTCTCTGAAGTGGGCCGCCGGCACCGAGATGATCGGAGGACGTAACAGCGTTTTCGATGGACTGCCATACGCGGTTTACCTCCGTGCTGGCGAACCGGCGGAATTCGCAGCTGTGAACACGTGCGAAATCGCCGCCTGCCACGTGCCTGCGTCGGGGAACTTTGCCTCGCGGTTAATCACACCCAAGGATGTTCACGTGTCGTTACGCGGAGGAGGAAATGCGTCGCGTCAGATCGTGGATGTCATGCGGCCGGATTTTCCCGCCGACCGGTTGATCGTAGTCGAGGTGTACACGCCCGGCGGCAACTGGTCCAGCTACCCTCCGCACAAGCACGATGTACACAACCCGCCGGCCGAAGTTGATCTGGATGAAATTTACTATTACCGCATGAACCGGAACGGCGCCTTTGCCCACCAGCGCCTCTACACGCCTGACGGGAAACGCGACACGGTTGTGACTGTTCACGATGGC
>DATJFA010000536.1:0-2594 GCA_035496015.1 Terriglobales bacterium
TACTGCGCGTATTGCGCAATTCGTGAAAATCTATAATCCCTCTGTGACCCCTGTGTCCTCTGTGGTTAAAAACCTGGCTGCGGTGCGCGAGCGGATCGCCGCTGCCGCTCGCCGTGCCGGACGCTGCCCCGAAGACATCGCCCTCATGGCGGTCAGCAAGACCTTTCCTCCGGAAATAATTCGCGAAGCCTACCAAGCCGGCCAGCGTCTCTTTGGCGAGAACCGGGTACAGGAGTTTGCCGACAAGGCGGGCGGGCTGCAACAGTTGGCCGGTGCGGAGTGGCACATGATCGGCCACCTGCAGACCAATAAGGCCGCCAAAGCGGCGGAGTTGTTCAGCGCAGTTGATTCCGTGGACTCGCTGCGCCTGGCAGAAAAGCTGAATGCTGCGGCGCAGAAGGCAAACAAACGACTGCCAGTGCTGATCGAAATTAACGTCGGCGGCGAAGCCGCCAAGAGCGGTGTCGCGCCCGCTTCGCCAGAACTCGAGCACTTGCTGGCAGCGGCGCCGCAGCTGACGGCGCTGCACTTTCGCGGGCTGATGACCATCCCGCCTTTTACTGACGACCCGCAGCAGGCGCGGCCCTACTTCCGTTGTCTTCGTGAGCTGCGCGAGCAGATTGCCGACCGCCAACTCCCGGGTATCAGCTTGGACGTGCTCTCCATGGGCATGTCGCACGATTTCGAGGTGGCAATTGAAGAGGGCTCAACCTGCGTGCGCGTGGGCACGGCGATTTTTGGGGAAAGGACGAAACGTTAATCAATGGTAAAAGAAGCACTTGGCAATTGGCACTTGGCATTTAGCCAGTAAACAGTTTCGATGTCCCGAAAAAGCCTTAACAGCAGCGGCCAATTGCTAAGTGCTGCTCTTCAAAATCTTCAATCAGAAATCCTCTGTGTCTCTGTGGTGAAATGGTTTTGTGATTGGGATCCGCGACACCCCCGCCGGCGCCACCTTCGCTGTCAAGGTCCACCCCCGCGCCCGCAAGAACGCCATTACCGGAATGGCAGGCGACGCGCTCAAACTGGCGCTCACTGCGCCCCCGGTGGAGGGCAAGGCTAACCAGGCCTGCATTGAGTTCCTGGCGGAATTTTTGAATGTGCCGCGCGCGTCGGTTACGATAATCGCCGGCCAATCCAGCCGTAACAAAGTGGTTCGCGTCGCCGGCCGCACCGCCGCCCAAGTCGAAGAGCGGCTCCGCGCCATTATCGGGTAATGGGCTGGCCCTGAGGAGAACGCTTTTGAGCCTGTCTCAGCGCTGGGAGGATATCCGTACCGGCTTCACCCGCCCCTTCTGGGTCGCCAATATCAGCGAGCTTTTTGAGCGCCTTTCCTATTACGCGGCCTTTGCCTCCCTGGCGCGCTACCTGCATGAGACCCTTCGCTTCCCCGTCGAGCAGGCGGGCAGTCTCGCCGGCTTGTTTGGCGGGTTGGTATGGTTCCTGGCTGCTTTCGGGGGAACAGTGGCGGACCGCATGGGCTTCCGCCGCTCTCTTTCATTGGCCTATCTCATCCTGACCTGCGCCTACTTCCTGCTCGGCTCGCTCGGTGCGCCATGGCTTGCTCCGGTGCGCAATGCCGTGCCGCTGATCGTGGTGGTGGCCTTCGTGCTGGCTCTGCCCGCCCTGGGCATTGCCCTGGTCAAGCCCTGCGTGGTGGGCACAACCGCGCGCACTTCCAAAGACAACGTCCGCTCCATCGGCTACTCGATTTACTACACGCTGGTGAACATTGGCGGCGCGGCGGGTCCGTTTGTGGCCTCTATGGTCCACCGGCACATGAGCGTGAGCAACGTTTTTCGTGTGGCCGCGCTCAGCGTTTTCCTGATGTTCTTTGCTGTGCTGTTGCTGTTCCGCGAACCACGCCGCCAAGGCGAAGTGGAAACCACCAGCCTGGGCCAGGCCGCGCGCAATTTCTGGACCGTCATCTCCAATCCCCGCTTCATGCTTTTCCTGCTGATCTTCACCGGGTACTGGATCGTTTACTGGCAGGAGTTCATCATCCTGCCGCTGTACGTGCATGAGTTCGTGGATGCCAAGTTCGATACCGAACTCATGCTGGTCACGGGTCCGCTGACCGTGATCGCGCTGCAGATGGTCGCCAGCTTCCTTACTCAGAAAATTGCCGCCTTTCGTGCCGTGATCATAGGCACTCTCATCTCGGCGCTGGCGTGGCTCATTCTGGCGGCGCACCCCACGCCGGCTTTCGTAATTGTTACGCTGTTCGCCATCTCGCTGGGCGAGATCACGCAGGCACCTCGCTATTACGAATACATCTCCCACCTCGCGCCTTCGGGCCAGCAAGGCACGTACATGGGTTTTGCCTTCCTGCCCATAGGCATTGGCTCGCTGATTGGCGGCTGGTTTGGCGGGTTGCTGTTCCATCAATTCGGCGAAATTATGCACCGGCCGGCGGGCATCTGGCTGGTTCTGGCCGCCGTGGGCGTGCTTACCGCCGCCCTGCTCTGGATCTACGACCGCGTGGTGCGCGCCTCGAAACCGCAAGTCGTTCAACTGGTCCCGTAACTTTAATTAGCTAAGAAAACGACATGACCACTCAGGACGAAGGCGAGGGCGCATTCGCGCGACGCAAA
>DATJFA010000537.1:0-10203 GCA_035496015.1 Terriglobales bacterium
CATGGGGCCGTGCGCCGGGGGCGCGGTGTACTCGCCCGCCATCACCGACTTCATCATGATGGTGAACAAGACTTCCTACATGTTTATCACCGGCCCGGACGTGATCAAGCTGGTGACGCATGAGGAGGTCAGCAAGGACCAACTGGGCGGGGCCAGCACGCACAACGAAACTTCCGGGGTAGCGCACTTTCTGGCTCACGATGACGCCGAGTGCCTCTCCATGGTGCGCGAGCTGCTCAGTTTTATTCCTTCGAACAACGTGGACGATCCGCCTAGGCGAGCGTGCAGTGATCCCGTGGATCGCGCCGAGGAGCGGCTGGACACGCTGGTGCCGGCCGAATCCAACCAGCCCTACGACATCAAGGATGCGATCAACTCCGTGGTGGACGACGGCTACTTCTTTGAGGTGCACGAGCATTACGCCAGGAACATTGTGGTGGGATTCGCCCGCCTGAATGGGCGACCGGTGGGCATTGTGGCCAACCAGCCGGCATTCCTGGCGGGCACGCTGGACATTAACGCTTCCGTGAAGGGCGCGCGCTTCGTGCGCTTCTGCGATTGCTTCAACATTCCCCTGCTGACTTTCGAGGACGTGCCGGGATTTCTGCCCGGCACCAACCAGGAGTACGGCGGGATTATCAAGCACGGGGCCAAGCTGCTGTTTGCTTTTGCCGAGGCGACTGTGCCCAAGGTGACCGTGATCACGCGCAAGGCCTACGGCGGCGCGTATTGCGTTATGGCTTCCAAGCACATCCGCACCGACGTGAACTACGCCTGGCCCACCGCCGAGATCGCAGTAATGGGGCCAGAGGGCGCGGTGGACATTGTGTATAAGCGCGAACTGGAGAAAGCGTCGAACCCGGAACAGCTGCGGCGGGAGAAGATTGAGGAGTTCCGCGACCGCTTTGCCAATCCTTACGTGGCCGCCGAGCGCGGTTTTGTGGACGCGGTCATTCAGCCGCGCGAAACCCGCAAAAAGCTGATTCAGGCGCTGGAAATGCTGGACACGAAGCGCGACAAGAACCCGCCCAAGAAGCACGGGAACATACCGCTGTGAAAAGCAGCAGTTGGCAATTGGCAGTTAGCAATTGGCCAGTCGCGTATTTGTCTCACTGCGCCAAAAACATTCGCCACCCCTTCCCTCTGTCATGTTGAGCGAGGGCGAACGCCTGAGTCGAAACACCCCTACGCAGCCAGATCCGCCAAACCGCTCGAGGGAGTTCTACGAAGACCTATGAACCGATTGGTGGGAGAACTCCGCTGAACATTGTGGTGATGCGATCGGCGTAGGTCCTTCGACTGCGCTCAGGGGTGACATTCATGAAAATTACATGAGGAGAAATTCGTGGGGGCATGAATGGTGAATGCAGGGGTTGCGGCCAAAAAGAAAGAATCCCGAGGTGATGTTGAAACCCATTCTCCTCAGCCAGTAGCTCGCGTTAGACCCTTGCCAACCTGCACTCACGGCGACCCTTGCGGGTAACTATGGGCGATTGTTCGCTTGGGCTCCGGGCTCACTGCCAACCGGGAAAACCGGCCAACGCCTCGGGACTCCATTTTGCTTTCAGCAGATTCCCGTTCGCCTCAACCAGCGCTTTGCTGTTAGACCCTTGCTGACCCTCCAAACCAGCCTTGCGGCCAGCTTAGTGATCTCGCTCGAGCCCCGGACTCTGCGCCAACCGGGTAAACTCAGGAACCGCCGAAGAACGAGTCCGTTTTACTCCTCTTAATTTTTAAGTCAAACGTAATCGAAAAGTTTTAGAGGGCATGTTTTCAGCGGAGTGCACGGCGTACACAGGGGTGTGCCTGGAACCAGGGCAGTCGCTTTGTTAGAAGTTGGCGCTGCCATCGGGAAAACCGCGAATTGGGCGGTGCAGGCCGAGCAAGGGATTTGCCAAGACGGTGGACAAGAGACGGAGCCGCATGTGAAAAAGGCGGATGAAATCCTTCGCGAGAACTCCTTGAGACCTCTGGCGCGTGTGCGAGAGACGCAGGGGTCCCTCGACTCGGGCGTACGCCCTCGCTCGGGATGACAGGGCTGAAAAGGAGTTTGCACAAGCTGCTAGGATGAGGGCATGGCTGCTGCGCTGCTCGAGGTTCGCAATCTGAACGTCGAATTCGTGGTGCAGGCCAAGGCCGTTTCGCGGCACCAGTCGCGGTTCGCGACCGTGGCGGCGGCGACGCAGACATTTGCCGCGGTTCGCGAGGTCAGCTTCGCGATTGGGGAAGGCGAGGCGCTGGGGTTGGTGGGCGAATCGGGGTCAGGGAAGTCGGTAACCTCGCTGGCCATCATGCGGCTGTTGTCGCCGCAAGCGAGGGCGAAGGGCCAAATCCTGTTCCACGGCGCGGCGCCGGAAGCTTCAGCCACCAATTCCACACGCAACCTGCTCGACATTTCCGACGAAGCCATGCGGCGACTGCGCGGCGAGCGGATGGCCATGATTTTTCAGGAGCCCATGACCGCGCTCAATCCCGTAATGCGTGTGGGCGATCAGATTGCCGAGGCGGTGCTGGCGCACGCGAATGGATCCCGGCCGGCCAAGCACGACGCGTGGCAGCGCGCGCTTGAAGCCATGAAGGCGGTGGCCATCCCCGACCACGAAAGGCGGGCCCGTGATTACCCGCACCAGCTTTCCGGGGGCATGCGACAGCGGGTGATGATCGCCATGGCGCTGGTCAACCGGCCGCAACTGCTGATAGCCGACGAGCCCACTACCGCCCTGGATGTCACTATCCAGGCCCAGATCCTGGAGTTGCTGGCGGACCTCCGCTCACGCTTCCGGCTGGCTATGCTCTTTATTTCGCATGACTTGGCGGTGGTCTCGCGGGTGGTGGACCGGGTGGCGGTCATGTACGCGGGCAGCGTGGTGGAAATGGGCACGGTAGGGGAAATGTTCCGGGCGCCAGCCCACCCTTACACGCGCGGCCTGCTGCAAGCGGTGCCCACACTGCGTACCGACCGTAGCCGTCCTCTGGCCACGATCGAAGGCACAGTGCCGGGGATCGCGGCGCTGCCGCCAGGGTGTGGCTTCGAACCGCGCTGCTCGCACCGGACAGCCGAGTGCCGGCGTGAATTGCCTCCCTTGGCGGAGATTGCTCCCGGGCACTGGGCTCGCTGTCCGGTGCTTAATACCTCGGAGCCTGTATGTAACGCCACGCACAGTCTATAATCCCCAAGCGCTCTCGTACTCATGCGGATTCTCCTGCTCAGCGACATTCACAGCAACCTGGAAGCCTTACAGGCGTGTTTGGCGGAAGCGCCGCCGCACGACGTGGTCGTAAACCTGGGCGACATAGTGGGATACGGCGCCAGCCCGAACGAGGTAATCGAGAGTTCGCGCCAGTTGGGCAAGCTGTTTGTGCGCGGGAACCACGACAAGGCGGCTTGCGGGCTGATGGAAGTTACCGACTTCAATCCTGTGGCCGGCATGGCGGCGCTGTGGACGCGCGATCAGCTGACGCCGGAAAACCTGGAGTGGCTGCGCCTGCTGCCGCAGGGACCGATTCAGGTGGACGAGGCGCTGGATGCACAGTTCGTGCATGGCTCGCCCATTGACGAAGACGAATACCTGGTGACCATGCGCGACGCCCAGGAGCCGCTAACCTATTCTTCCGTGGCGCTCACGTTCTTTGGACACACCCACGTTCAGGGCGGGTTCTGCAAGAATTCCGAGAAGGGAGTGATGCAGCCGGTTTATCGCAGCCGTGACCAGCGGGACATTTGCGAGTTGAAGCTGGACCGGGAAACGCAGTACCTGATTAATCCCGGCTCAGTCGGGCAGCCGCGGGACAGCGATTGGCGGGCAGCGTTCGCGATGTTTGACACTGAGGTTTATGCCCTAAGCTTCTATCGCGTGCCCTATGACGTGCAGCGGGCGCAGCAACGCATCCTTGACGCCAACCTGCCGCACCGGCTGGCGCAGCGACTGGCCGTGGGCCGGTGAACCCGTGGCCGTGCAGTGTAAACTTCTGAACCATGTCCCCTCGGCCCTGGAACCCGCGTGGAGAACGTGCTTCTGGAACATCCTCTGAACTTTTTCCCAGCCGGCGCCCCACGGCGCCGCCTGAGCACCTGGTAGCGCACATTGATGGCGGGGCACGGGGCAATCCCGGTCCAGCCGGCTACGGGGTTGTGATTGAAGACCAGGCGGGGCGGCGCGTGGCCGGGCTCAGCCAGTACCTGGGACATCGCACCAACAATTACGCGGAGTACAGCGGGCTGCTGGCGGCGTTGGAGTATGCCCTGGCGCACGGCCCCAGGGCGCTGAAGGTGATCAGCGACTCGGAGCTGATGGTGCGGCAGATCAAGGGCGTGTACAAGGTGAGGAATGCGGCGCTGCTGGAGCTCTATCAGAAGGCACAGCAACTCATCCGGCAGCTGGAGTGGTTCGAGATCGGGCACGTGCTGCGCGAGAGCAATCGCGAGGCCGACCGGCTGGCCAATGAAGCCATGGATCGGGGAAGGTAGGCGGTAGCTGGTAGCTGGTAGTTGGGTCCACGGGAATTAAACACAACTGTGGAAGCGCAGAGCTTTAGCTCTGCGATCAAAGCGCTTTCAAATTTTCCAGGCTTTAGCCTCGGTATCTGAACCCCAGGGCTAAAGCCCAGACTCTCTGCGCCACTTCACGCACGGCTGAAAGCCGTGCGCTTCCAGGGTAGGACAAGAGTTCGATCACACTGCTGCTGTCGGGATTCTAAAGTTGGAAGAAATTCAAAGTCACCGATCTGTTTCGGGAGCCTGCATGAAGAAATTCTCGAACCTGGTACCCACCGCGCTGGTTGTCTGCTCACTCGCAGCTTCCCTATTAGCCCAGCCGCGGCCGGCGCTGGAACCTCTTATCCGTTCGCTGGCAGGAACTCAAACTTATGGCGAGGTGGAAATCTCGCCGGAAGGCGCGCGCGTGGCCTGGTCGCAGGCGGTGCGCGACAGTTCGGGCGTGGCCACAGGCGACTCAGCCATTTACGTTGCGGACATAGCGAATCCGGCGTCCCCGCGGCGAATCACCGCTGGCGGCGAAGGCAACAACTATGCCGAGCGCGACGTGGCCTGGTCACCGGATGGCAAGCGGCTGGCATTCCTTTCCAATGCTTCCGGAGACGCGGAGCTGTATGTGGCGGATGCCGCCGGCGGCGCGGCGCGCAAGTTGACGCAGATCACGGGCTATCTGGCCACGCCTAGTTGGTCGCCAGATGGCAAGACCATTGCTTTCCTGTTCATAGAAAATGCACCGCGGGCGGCCGGACCACTCATGCCCATGACCCCTGAAACCGGCATGATTGACAGCAAAATTTACGAACAGCGGCTGACCACCGTGGACATAGACTCCGGACAATTGCGCCAGATCTCGCCCGCCGACATGTATGTGTATGAATACGACTGGGCACCGGACAGCAAAGCCCTTGCCGTCACCGCCGCCCGCGGCGAAGGGGATAACAACTGGTATATCGCCCGCTTGTACACGCTGGGGCTGGATGGACAGATGAAGGAAATTTATAAGCCGGCGGAGCAGATGGCGCAGGCGCATTACTCGCCTGACGGCAAGTCCATCGCCTTTATCGCCGGCATCATGAGCGATGAGGGCTCCACGGGAGGCGATATCTACGTTGTGCCGGCGGTCGGCGGGCAGGCTCGCGACGTTACGCCTGGGATAAAAGCTTCGCCCAACTGGCTGACGTGGTCATCGCCGCAAAGCATTCTCTTTTCTGAAAACGTGGACGGCTCGGTGGCGGTGGCCACCCTCGACCTGGGCAGCGGTAAGGTGCAGACGCTGTGGAGCGGACCTGAAACCATTGGCGCCGATGGCTGGGGAGAGCTCTCGCTGTCACTTTCGAAAGATCAGAAGCAGACGGCGGTGGTGCGGCAATCCTATTCGCAGCCGCCGGAGGTCTGGGCGGGACCAGTGGGCTCGTGGAAGCAGGTCACGCATGCCAACCAGAACCTGCACCCCAGTTGGGGCAAGGGGGAAAGCATTCACTGGAACAATGGCAGCACCCGCGTGCAGGGGTGGCTGATGTATCCCGCCAATTACGACGCCAGCCGCCGCTACGGGCTGGTAGTGGATGTGCACGGCGGGCCGGCAGCGGCGCACACCCCACGCTGGCCGGAGCCTTTCTTCAACACTTCCCTGCTCTCCACCATGGGCTACTTTGTGCTCTATCCCAATCCGCGCGGCAGCTATGGCCAGGGGGAGGCATTCACCCGCGGCAACGTCAAGGATTTCGGCTACGGCGATTTTCGTGACATTCTGGCGGGCGTGGACCGTGTAGTGAAGGATTTTCCCGTGGACAACAATCGCGTGGGCATCACCGGATGGAGCTACGGCGGCTACATGACAATGTGGGCGGTGACTCAGACCAACCGCTTCCACGCCGCGGTCTCAGGGGCAGGGCTCTCCGATTGGCTGAGCTACACGGGAGAAAACGACATTGACCGCTGGATGATGCCGTATTTTGGGGCAACGGTATACGACGACCCGCAGGTGTATGCGCGCAGCGCGCCCATGACGTTCATCAAGAACGTGAAGACGCCCACTCTGGTGCTGGTGGGCGAGCGCGATGGCGAGTGCCCGGCGCCGCAGTCGCGCGAATTCTGGCACGCGCTGAAGAACTTTGGCGTGCCTACGGAGTATGTGGTGTATCCGGGCGAGGGACACTTCATCGGCCGCCCGGAGCACCAGCTGGATATTTTGCGGCGCACGGTGGCGTGGTTCGACAAGTACCTGGCCGGAAGGTAAGCGGTGGCAACCCTTACTAGGCGACTCGGCGCTGGTCTGCGCCTTTTCTTCTCTGTGCTTCAAACTCCCGGCCGCGTTCATAGCCGCGAATGAACATGCCTTCGTCGCAGCGATCGGGATAACTCCGGCGTAAGAGCTCTTTGGCCTCCTGGTAAGACTTCCCGCGAACGCCGGGCCGGAGAGCCGCCTCGAAACCACAGCGGTATATGGACTCGCGATCTTGGAGGTCATGCCCAGGGTCTTCGTAGTGCACTTTTTCGGTATCGCGCAGGCCGATCCACCACTTCTCCCGCGCGGCATCAAGACTTTCTGCTCCGGCGTGACGAAAAGCGTCACGAAGCTGCTCTGCCTGGCGCTCGTTTTCTGCGAACGCAATCACCACCGTGTGGCCGCTCTTGAGCGCATCTTCGTAAAAGAACAGTTCGTCCTCCGGCAATCCACGAGTGGATTCCGCTTCCAGCGCGCTGCCCGCCTTGGCGCCGGCGACGGCTCCGCCCGTGCCCAGAATGCCGGCGGCAGCGAGTCCGATGGCGACGATTGGCCCGACACCCGGAATGAAAAGACTGGCGATGGCCGTGCCGGCAAACATTCCTCCCGCCAATCCCAGAGCGCCACCCACCACCGCCCCCAGCCCGCCTCCGAGGCCCGGCTGTTCAGCCTCGCTGAGGGGCACTTGCGCCAGTTCTCTCTGTTCCTGATCGGCAGGCCCAGGCGACAGAACGTTGATGTTGTCCGCTGGGACCGGAATGGCGCGAAGCCGGGCCACGGCCTGGCTGGCATCCTGGAGTGACCGGAAAATTCCGACTACGCTCAGCATGATTTGCGTACCCCCATATCTGAGAGCAGGGCAGCTTACAAACGGGTTGTAACGTGCGAAGTCGAGCCGAGTTGTTTTCATCCAACCCGGTTGTCAGGGAGGTCAATTGCGCTCGCAATGAGGCGGCTTCGCACGCTAGCCCGGCTTTAAAGTGCGGCCAGAACCCAGCATGATGTAACCTAATGCGAGCGTCCATCTCTGTGAAGTTGAGCGCTGCATAGATGATCCAGCGGCTGATTGCGCAAGGCGTGCTGTTGGCGATGATGACGGGGATGCTAGCCCCGCTGGCGCCGGCCATTCTCATGCCGCACGCCTGCTGTCTGCGTCACCAGCAGCACTGCCACGTGCCCCACGCTGCCGGCATCAGCAATCGCACTTGCGGGCACGAATGCTGCCGCTTTCTGGCGGTTACTACCGCGTTGTTCACTCCGAGTGTTCCGACCACTCACCGGAGCCTATCTGTCTACCGGCTGACTTTAGCCGGCGGGCTGGTCTTCCAGCCCTTGCACGCACCTGCTGAGCACTCCGGCCGCGCCCCGCCAGAAGTCCTCTAAATCTCCAGAAGAAAGCGGAAGTAAATTGCGGCCGGGAAGCGCGTCGTGCACGCGTGAATGTAGGCGTGCGAAAAGAATGAAATCATTGTCCAACATTTCAGGCAGCATCGTGCTGCTCGCGGCGGTTGCCGGAGCCACCATCTTCGGCAGCGTGCGCGGCCTGGTGCACGACCCGGAGCATCGCCCGGTGCCGGGAGCGCAGGTGACAATTCGCGCCCAGAATTCACATTGGTCGCAGGCAGCCACCACCAGCGCGATGGGCGAGTTTCAGTTCAACGCGGTGCCGGCCGGGCGTTACCTGGTTACGGTGAGCGCTCCCGGATTCAAGGAGCAATCGCTGAAGGTGGCTGTTAACTCCGGGGGCGCGGTGAATCTCCACTTCCCTATGGCGCTGGCGTCGGTTTCCGAGGAGGTGGAGGTCACGGCCACGCCCGAAGAAGTTGGCCCCCAGTCTTCGACCACCGTGAGCGTGGTTCGCCAGCAGCAGATCGTCAACACGCCTGGAGCCGACCAAAGCAACAGCATGGCGATGGTCACCGACTATGTGCCCGGGGCGGTGATGGTGCACGACCAGCTGCACGTCCGCGGTGGGCACCAGATGACCTGGCTGCTCGACGGCATTCCCGTGCCCAACACGAACATTGCCGGCAATTTGGGCCCGCAAATTGATCCAAAAAACATTGACCAGCTGGAAGCGCAGCGGGGCGGCCTTTCCGCCGAGTACGGCGACCGCTCCTATGGCGTCTTCAATGTGATCACGCGCAATGGCTTCGAGCGCAACAACCAAGGCGAGCTGGTGCTCAGTTACGGCAGCTTCCACAGCACCGATGACCAGCTCAGCTTCGGCAGTCACACGCAGCGCTTCGCCTACTACGCCAGTGTGGACGGCAACCGCAGCGACCTGGGTTTGGAGACGCCGGTAGCGAAGGGGCTACACGACGCTGAGAACGGGCTGGGAGGTTTTGCATCGCTGATTTTTAACAGCACGCCTTCCGACCAGCTGCGGCTGGTGACCTCGGTGCGCCGCGACCACTACCAGATTCCGAATACCTATGAGCAGCAGTCTTCCGGAACGCGTGATGTGCAAGCCGAGCAGGACGATTTTGTGGACTTCTCCTGGGCGCATACGTACGGCGACCATGTGTTACTCACGGTCTCGCCCTTCTATCACTTCAACCGCGCTCATTACATCGGCGGGCCGCTGGACCTGCCGGTGAGCCCGGAAGATGACCGCGGCTCCAACTACGCCGGTGGCGTGGTCAGCCTGGCGGTAGTGGAGGGAAGAAACAATGCTCATTTTGGGGTGCAGGGATTCATCCAACGCGACAACACGCTGTTTGACATTGCGGACAGGCTGACGGGAAGTTCTTTGCGACAGCGTACGATCATCGGAGGTCAGCTGGAGAGCGCCTTCCTGGAAGACCAGTTCAAGGCGGCCAAGTGGCTGACTTTTAACGGTGGCCTGAGGCTGACCCATTTTTCCGGCGGGATAAGCGAAACCGCCGCCGACCCGCGCCTGGGAGTCGCCATACAGCTGCCGCGGCTGGGCTGGGTGATGCGCGGCTTCTATGGACGCTATTACCAGGCTCCGCCGCTGGTCACCGTAGGCGGGCCACTGCTGAATGTGGCCGCTACCCAGGGGTTCGCCTTTCTGCCCCTGCGAGGCGAACGCGGCCAGGAGAATGAATTTGGGCTAACCATCCCTCTGCGCGGCTGGAGTTTCGATGTGGACCACTTCCACAGCAGCGCGACCAACTACTTCGACCACGACGTGCTGGGGAACTCGAACATTTTCTTTCCCGTAACGCTGGCAGCCGCCCGTATCTACGGTTGGGAGGCCAGTGCCCGCTCGCCGCAGTTGGCGCGCGCGCTGCAGTGGCATCTGGCTTACTCGCGCCAGCACGCTGAAGGGCGAGGCGGGGTAACCGGCGGGCTGACGTATTTCTCCCCGTCAGAGGCCGGCTACTACTTCCTGGATCACGATCAGCGTGACACGCTTAGCACGGGCGTGCAGGCCAACTTGCCTTGGCACAGTTGGGCGAATGCTGAAATAGCTTATGGCTCGGGCTTCCTCAACGGCGACGGACCTGCGCATCTG
>DATJFA010000538.1:0-4694 GCA_035496015.1 Terriglobales bacterium
CCGAGGGCAGAGGCCTGCCCGTGCCGGCATCACTCTGGGCAGCCGCGCCGGCGCACATCCCCGCCACCGCTACCGCCACCAGCCAGGCACGCATGACTTCCCCAGTTCTCATCCCCACAACTCCGAGAGCAATCTACGTGCCGAAGTCCTTTAACTCAGAAGTAATCTGGAGGGTTAAGGTTTTCCACGGTCCAACCCCCGTTCCTTTCCAGGTACAAAGCCGCAAAGCCCGATTGACCGGCCTTTCCGCGGGACCGATAATGAGGGTCTCTGGCCTCTCTAAGTCCTCAGGAAGGTGGCACTTGGCCTCCAAACGCGGCTCATCCGACGACCTCAAAACCCGCTTCGACCAGGCCTTTGCCCGGGCCGGCAAGCAAGTAGAAGCCGCCGGTAAAAAGCTGGGCCGTTCGCTGGAGAAAACAGGCTTGGACAAGGAAGCAGAGAACATTATTTCCTATCTCAACGACGAGGTGGTTCCGGCCGTGCGCAGCCACTCCACCCAGGCCCTGCGAACCGCGGCCAGGAAGCTGGCGCAGTTCGCCGACTACATGGACCGTCGGCGTTGAGCATAAGCCGCACCGCCGTTCTGTTCTTGCTGGCCGGCGCCCTGCTGCTGAGCGGTTGCAGCCACCGCAGCGCGCGCGTCAGCGTGCCCCCGCCGCCCAGCATCCCTGAAAACCCGCCACCCGCGGCCACTTCCAGCACGCCCAGCATTCCTTCCCAGCCGGCCCCAGCACCCGCCATTGAGCAGCCCCTTTTCGTGGAAACCGGCACCGCCAGCTGGTACGGGCCACCGTACCACAATCGGAAATCTTCCGATGGCGAGATTTACAACATGAACGCGCTTACCGCCGCACATCGGACCCTGCCCTTAGGTTCCATCGTGCGGGTTACCAACGTAAGCACGCAGCATTCCGTGGTGGTGCGCATTACTGACCGCGGCCCCTTCATCCCCGGACGCATCGTTGACCTGTCGCTGGCCGCCGCCAAGGCCGTGGACGTGTGGCGCCCAGGCCTGGCCCGGGTGAAGGTGGAACTGCTGCAGACGCCGGCTCCCCTGAATGCGGGCGGCCGCTGGGCGGTACAGATCGGGGCCTTTGAGGATCAGGAGTCGGCCACGGAACTGCGCGACCATCTGGCTCGCCGCTACCACACCGCCCGGGTGCACGAGTTTGCCAGCCCTACCGGCAACTGGTGGCTGCAGGTGCGCGTCTTGCAGGATGACAAGCAGCGCGCCGAAGAAGTGGCCCGCGACACCCACACCGCCGAAGGGGCCGTCTTCCTGGTACGACTGGATTAGCCCGCCCCTAACCAATCTTGGCACTTCCCACAGGCCGCAAACCCGCATTATTACTGGGGTAACCCAAAGTAATAGCACCTTTGTGGCCTACTTTAGTTTTTCCGGGGCCTATAGACTTACACAATACACAGGGGCAATTCGGCTCTGGGAGCCTGCTTCGTCATGATTTGTTTTGGAAGAACAACGGCAAATCGCGGCCACCTGCCCGCCTCGCGCCGGAAGCAACGGGGGGCGGAACTGGCTGAGTTCGCCATGGTGTTTCCGCTGTTTTTGGCGCTGCTGTTTGCGCTGATCTGGGCGGGCCGCGCTTTGAGCATTTACGGCACCATCACGCGCGCCGCCCGCGAAGGCGCCCGCTTCGCCGCCGCACCATCGTGCGCTTCCTGTTCGCCGGCCAATACTCCGCCCACGGATGCGGAAGTGATCAGCACCATCAACGATTCGCTGCAGGCCGCCAGCCTTAACCTGGCATCGGTCACCGCGTACACCCCGCCGCAGGCGATGACTTTTTGCACGGGGGTTGGCACCACGGGTTGTAAAAGTACCAGCAAAATCCAGATCTGCCGCGGCGTGCAACTGAACAGCGCAACGCCGCCGCAGCAGTGTGGAACCGTGGTCAGCTATGCCTATCCCGTGCCGGTGACGTTCGGCATGCCAACTGCCGGAGCCTGGGTGAGGGTGCCTCTGATTACGGTTTCCACCAGCGTGCAGGTAATGCAGGAGCAATGACGGCCATGCGCACAGGATCATTTCGAAATGGCAACCAGTCGCGGAGTCGCCGCGGCTCGCAAGTCGTGGAATTCGCCATGGTGCTGCCGCTGTTCATGGTGTTTGCCATAGCCGCTTTCGATTTCGGGCACGTGTTCTCCCTGCGCGACAAACTGGACAATTCCGCGCGCGAAGGCGCGCGCGTTGCCGCTGTGCAGCCGCTGCTGGGCGAAGTGTCAGGCTCCGCCCCCTCCGGCAACACAACCGCTGTGGCCCAGTCGGTATTCAGTTATTTGCAGCAGGCCAACGTGGTGCAAGGCTGCGCCCTGGATGCCGGCGCCACGTCGGGCACTTTCTCCTGGACCTTTACGGCCAGCAAGTGTCCGGACAACCTGAGTATTACGATTGAACGCAATTACCTGGTAGTGGTGAATGGCAGCGACGTCAGCATGAGCCGGGTCACGGTTTCTTATCCGGCGCACTTCCTGTTCTTTCACCGTGTGATCGGCTTGCTGGCGCCTGGCGCCAGCTATCCCAGCACTTTTGTTCTTACTCCCCAGGCGGTGATGCAGAACCCGTAAGCACGGGGAGGTACGACTATGAAAGACAGACGCCAACAATCCGGCACGAGCCAGCGTGGGTCCACCCTGATAGTGGCGGTGGCGGCGCTGCTCATGATGCTAGGCATGGCCGGCTTCGCCATTGACGCGTTAACCCTGTATGTAAGCCGCACCGACGCGCAGCGCGCCGCCGATGCCGCGGCCCTGGCCGGCGCCAAGATCTTTGTAAGCTCCGGCTGCACCACCTCGGCCAACTGCACCACCGGCAGCACACAGACTCTGGTCAAGAAAGCGGCGGAAGGAGCAGGGGCGCAGAACAAAGTGTTCGGGCAATACGCCAGCATCGCCGATTCCGATATCACTTTTCCTCCCTCCCCGACGGCCGATCTGCACGATCCTATGGTGCAGGTGAAAGTGCATCAGGTGGTTCCCACCTTCTTCATGGGGGCGCTTTCCAGAATGCTGGGCAACAATGTTACCGGCGTGACCGTCGCCGCCATAGCAACGGCCGAAGCCTTTAATCCCACGGGATCAAACATTCCCTTCGGCACCGGTTGCATCAAGCCCTGGCTGATGCCCAACTGCGATGCAAACCAAAAGACGCCGGCTAATCCCTCGTGCAAGGGCCAGGGCTACCTCATTCAGAACGGCCAGATCGCAAACCCAACCTGGTGGAATAGTGGGGCCGGGGGCGCAATTGGGGAGCCGTGGATACTGCACGGCAACGCACTTCCCAGCCAATATAACGACATCAGCTTCACCGGCAACAACAGCAGCGGCCAAATTTACCGCAACGAAATCGAAACCTGCGCCCCGGAAGCGGCGCTCGCCTGCGGCAGTCCGGTGTATCTCATCACCGGCAACAAGGTGGGCCCAACCAAGCAAGGCGTCAACAATCTTATTAACGGGCCTAAGGGCCAGGACTCGATGAACTACAACGTTGCGCCGCCGTTTCCGATTACTGCTGGCAGCAACAACCCCTACTACCCAGCGGGTACGGTCGGAATCACCCAGTCCTCTTCGCTCGTAACCGTGCCTATCTACGACGGTAACGGCATCTGCTCGGGGAACAGCTGCGCTCAGCAGACGGTGATCGGCTTTATGCAGCTCTTCATAGATCAGACGAGCGCCGGCGCCAGCGACATTGTTGACGCCCACATTGTGAACATCGCCGCCTGCAATGCGAGCGGCAACGGCAACGGGAATGGCGGGCCGCCTGTGACCGGCGGCGGGGCCACGCTGATTCCCGTGCGCCTGGTGCGCAATCCGTAAAAAAACCCAGGAGTCAGGGCTCAGGAGTCGGTAGTCAGCAGAGCTTTGCAGAGGTGCGACTCCGACTTCCAACCAATGTCAGTCCTGACTACTGACTACTGACTCCCGACTGCTGCCTTTCAGATACACTGGCCACTGCTCCCTGGCCACTATCTATGCCTGACTGCATTTTTTGCCGCATCATCCGCGGGGAGGCGCCCGCCAAAAAGGTTTATGAGGACGAGCGCGCCTTTGTGTTTGAAGACATCAACCCGCAAGCTCCCACCCACGTGTTGATCATTCCCAAGAAGCACATCGTCGGCCTGAAGGAGGCCCAGGCAGAGGATGCCGAAATCATCGGCTACCTGCACCTGGTGGCAGCGCAAATTGCGCGCCAGCGCGGCATAGAAGACGGCTATCGCACCGTGTTCAACGTGGGCCCGCGCGCCGGCCAGTCCGTCTTCCACCTACATCTGCACCTGCTCGGTGGGCGCAGCCTGCGCTGGCCCCCGGGATAGTTGGCCCATTCCCACTCAAGCCAAAATCGGGCTTGAGTGGGCCACCCTCCACTCACCTTCCAAGCCCCAAAAAATCATTTTGCCGGCTGCTCACCAACCAGGGGGTAGGCCGTCTACATCCAAGGCATGTAGAGAATCTACACCCTGAGGCCGGCGCATGGGAAATCGCTATCAGAATCGCATTGAGCTGCTGCAGGGCACCCTCGACCTGCTGATCCTGCAGACCCTGCAGTGGGGGCCGCAGCACGGCTACGGCATCAGCCAGGCTATCCGGCTGGGCTCGGGCGAGGTGCTGCAGGTCGAAACGGGCTCGCTTTACCCGGCCCTGCACCGCCTTGAGCGCGAGGGCTGGATCCG
>DATJFA010000539.1:0-4160 GCA_035496015.1 Terriglobales bacterium
TGCGCTCGAGGTTCTTCGCGTACTCGATCGCCGCCGGCGCCGCGATAAATCCTCCGTAGACACAACTGACAAGCGAATTCGCACCCAAACGATTCGCGCCGTGAATCGAATAATCACATTCACCCGCGGCGAGTAGTCCGGGAATGTTCGTGCGCTGGTTGTAGTCGACCCAGAGCCCGCCCATGGTGTAATGCATGCCGGGGAAGATCTTCATGGGAGTGTCGCGCGGATCGTCGCCCACGAACTTCTCGTAAATTTCCAGAATGCCTTCCAGCTTCCGGTCCAGCACCTTGCGATCAATGTGCGTCAGGTCCAGGTAGACCATGGGCTGGCCGTCAATGCCGAGTTGGTGCTCATAAACCACCTTGAAAATGGCGCGCGTGGCCACGTCGCGCGGCACCAGGTTGCCGTACTTGGGATACCACTCCTCCAGGAAGTACCAGCGCTCGCCTTCCGGAATGGACTTGGGGTCGCGTTTGTCGCCCTTTTGCTTGGGCACCCAGACGCGGCCGCCTTCGCCGCGCGCCGACTCCGACATCAGCCGCAGCTTGTCTTCGCCAGGAATAGAGGTAGGGTGCACCTGGATGAACTCGCCATTGGCGTAGAACGCGCCCTGCTGGTAGAGCGCTGATTGCGCCGAGCCGGTGCAGACCACGGAGTTGGTGGACTTGCCGAAGATGGCGCCAATGCCGCCGGTAGCGATGATGACCGCGTCGGCGGGGAAGGTGCGCACCTCCATGGTGTGTAGGTCCATGGCGCAAATGCCGCGGCAGATGCGGTTGCCGTCGAGCACTGCGGAGAGAAACTCCCAGTGCTCAAACTTTTTTACCTTGCCGTCGGCCTCGTGCCGCCGCACCTGCTCGTCGAGCGCATAGAGCAGTTGCTGGCCGGTGGTGGCTCCGGCAAACGCGGTCCGGTTATAGAGCGTGCCGCCGAAGCGGCGGAAATCGAGCAGGCCTTCGGGGGTACGGTTGAAGGGCACGCCCATCCGGTCCAGCAGGTCAATGATGCCCGGAGCGGCCTCACACATTTCTTTTACTGGCGGCTGATTGGCCAGGAAGTCGCCGCCGTAAACCGTGTCGTCAAAGTGCTGCCAGGTGGAATCGCCCTCGCCTTTCAGGTTCTTGGCGGCGTTGATGCCGCCCTGGGCGCACACGGAGTGCGAGCGCTTGACCGGCACAATGGAGAACAGGTCCACGTGCCCGCCCATTTCCGCGATCTTGATGACGGCCGACAAACCCGCCAGCCCGCCGCCTACTACGATGATTTTAGGATTCGTTGCCATATAAAAATTGGCGCCGCAGCCGCCTCGCCTTACGGAATCTGTGCTCCTGCGCTGATGTTCGCCGGCGGTGCCACCTGCGGCGAAGTTAGAAACGCCACCATGGTTGCCGTTCCAACCGCGATGAAGACTATCGCCACCAGCACGCACACCACCCCGAACTTGCGCCGCGCCTGTTCGCCGGTGAAGAAGCCCCACTTGGCCGCGAACAGCCACAAGCCGTAGCCGAAGTGCCACGACGCGGCAATGATGCCCACGAAGTAAAACGCCACTGCCCAGGGATGGTGGAATTCGTTCTGCACCTTCCAGAAGGCGGCAGCCGAATTGGTCAGCAGGTGCACGCCGTTAAAGCGCATGGACCACACGTGCCAGCCCATATAGAAAAAGGCGATGGCGCCGGTCCAGCGCTGCGTGGTGTACAGCCAGTTGCCCGTCCAGGGATAGTCGCCCACATTGCTGTCGCCCCGGTACCAGATGTAAAAACCGTACCCGGCGTGGTAGGCGAGAGGAATCCAGATGACAAATAATTCCAGGAAAAAAACAAAGGGCAGACCGGTCAGGAAGCGGACGTTCTCGTTGTAGGCGGCGGCGCCGTTGGTGGCGAAGGCATTAGAGAAAAAGTGCTCGACCAGGAAGGCGCCAATAGGGAAAATGCCGCTCAGCGAGTGCAGCCGCCGCCAGAAGAATGAATGCCCCTGGCCGGCGCGCAGGGGAGCTACTCCAGAATGAACCTTTGCGGAAACCTTGGTCCCGGCAACCGGGGCCGTACTGCCAGCCGTTGCCACGATTACTCCTAAGACTTCGGAATGAAGGCGCGAAACTCTCTATTATCTTTTTCTTGGCGCGGCAGAGTCAAGGTTGAGTCGCTTGGTCGCTTGGTGGCCCAGGTTCGCGCCCCGCCTTTGGGCGCTAACCTGGGTCATCCTCTAGGGCCTGACTCCTGCCTTTCCATCCATTCCAGAAATTTGCGAAACGCCTGCCCACGATGGCTGACCCGCGCTTTCTCTGCTGCGGAGAGTTCGGCGAAAGTCTTGCCCAGTTGGGGAAAATAAAACAGCGGGTCGTAGCCGAAACCGCCTGCGCCGCGCGGCGCATGTAGTATTACGCCCTGCGCTTCGCCGCGGAAAATGGCCAGCGTTTTGCCATCGCGCGCCGCCACAATCACGCACACAAACTGCGCCTCTCGCTGGCCTTCGGGCACGTTTTGCAATTCAGCCAGGAGCCGCGCGTTGTTCGCAGCATCGCTGGCGTTTTCTTCCGCCGACGTTGCTGCAAAACGGGCGGAATGTACGCCCGGAGCGCCATTTAGGGCCTGCACTTCCAGCCCGGAGTCATCCGCCAGCACGACCGCCCCCGAAGCAAAACGGCTGTAGGCTTCCGCCTTCTTGCTGGCATTGGCCTCAAACGTCGGCTGATCTTCGGGTACCTGGGGAAGGGAAGAGAAGTTCGGCAGCCCGGCCACGGCGATTCCATGCTCCGCAGCGGCAGCCACGAAATCGCGCAGCTTGCCAGCGTTCGAGGTGGCGATCAGGATTGTGTTCATCGCCGGCATCATACGCGTAGGCAAACTTTCCCTCGGTAGAAGTTAGTGGCTACTAGCCTCTAGGGAAGCTCTGATTAAGTTCATCTCTGTCATCCCGAGCGAAGCAGAATTGCCTCTTTATTAGGCAATTCTGCGGAGTCGAGGGACCTTGCGTTTGTTGTGCCGTACTTAATCAGAGTTTCCCCAGCTGTTAGTTGCCAGCTACCAACTGCCGGTCCTCCCCTTTACAAAATGTTTCACTTCCGCACAACAACTCTGCAACTACAATTCGGGTTATCAAAACAGGAGGCAGAAGTATGCGCCAATGTAAAGGAAGTTTGCTGGCTGCCCTGATGGTTGTTCTTCTTACCCCCGCCTTGCTGCTGGCCCAGGAGCAGCCGAGTGCTCCGCCCGAAGCGGCAGCGCCCGGGGCCCAGGCAGGCCGGCGCGGCGGCGAGCCACCGTGCTTCAAGCAGGCCGGTGTTTCCGAGGACACCTGGGAGAAGATCAGGGACATCCACAAGACCAACCACCAGCAGGTGGTCAGCATCTGCGAGAACTCTTCGTTGAGCACCCAGCAGAAGCGCGAGCAGGTGCGGCAAGCTTTTCAGCAGACGGAACAGCAGGTGCACGGACTGCTCACGCCGCAACAGCAGGACGCGGTGAAGCAATGCCGTCAGGAGCGGAGAGCAGACCGCAAAGGAATGGGAGGCGGCATGCGCGGCATGCACCGCGGCGGCGGCGATCCCTGCGCCCGCATTCTCCGCCAGCAGAACAAGGGCCAAGGCGGCCCGCCCGAAGGCTCAGAGCCACAGCAGTAGAATTTTAGGTCTGTCATCCTGAGCGGAGTATGGCGATTCGCTCGCGAATCGCCATGCGCAATCGAAGAGCTTGCCCTGAGCGAAGTCGAAGGGACCCCTGCGCTTCCAGGCTCTTCAGCTGCCGTGCAAGGAAATTCTCCCGATGTCCTGACGGTTCCTGTGTGGGGACGGGCGCCTCGCCCGTCCGGGCGAGCGGAGCTCGCCTGATTAGGCCGAGTCTACGCAACGTTATCAGCCCTTCTGACTGAAGTCCGTGGTTCCCACTCCCACCCCTTTTCCCGCTTCAATATCGCTCCATGCCCGGGGAAGGGGAAATGGTAGGCCTGCACGGGAACGTGGTCAGCGGCCGCCCAGTCCAGCAGCTTCTGCCGGGTAGCGGCCGCCGTTTCCGGGTCAAGGTCGAAAGCGGCGCGCCACTCCGGATGTACCAGGTGCAAAGGATGTAACACCGCGTCGGAAAAGAGCAGCAGCTGTTCCTTGCCTGACGAAAGCAGCAGCGCAAGGTGACCGGGTGTGTGGCCCGGCGCGGCCAAGG
>DATJFA010000540.1:0-3981 GCA_035496015.1 Terriglobales bacterium
GGTCAACCCGCTCCACCACCGGCGGACGGGCAAATCGCACGTAAGCCGGGGCGGCGCTCTTGAAGGTGGGGGCGACGGGCCGCGCGCCCACGATCCGCCGCAGCTCTTCCAGGTGGATCTCCTCGCATACGTCGTAGAGGATCATCACCAGGATGCAGCCCTGCAGCGGCACCAGCGCGGGCACAATTTCCTGCGCCTGGCTCTGCGCCGCAGGCTGGGGCAGCCTCTGAATAGCTGCTTCGTCCTGAGTGGCCGGGATGGCTACCTGTTCCGCCATGCAGCCGTTATTATCCCGTCCCAGCTTAGGGGATGGCAACGGGTAGACCGGCCTTAGCACAGCTAAGTTATTGTTGAGAAGGCAGTTATATTGCCAGCTCGGGGCTGGGGGCTGCCTCGGAACTGGTGCGGCCGCCCATTTCGGGAAGTCTTGGCTGTTACACTCGGTTGGTGATTCCCGGATTCGCCACTTCTGAAGGCACAGCCCGCTACCGCGACCGCTTTCCCAAGTTGCGGGAGGCCGGGCACTTCCGCCGCCCCGAAGGGGTGCCGGGAGTGGGCGAATTGTGGTTTCCTTCCATCGGCTTGGGTACCTACCTGGGAGAACCCACCGCCCAGGTGGACGCGCAATACCAGCAGGCCATCACGGCAGCCCTGCGCTCCGGCATCAACCTGCTCGATACCGCTATCAACTACCGCCACCAGCGTTCGGAAAGGAACATCGGCGCGGCGCTGGCCGAGCTTATCGCTAGTGGGGAACTGCGGCGGGACGAGGTTCTGGTCTGCACCAAGGCCGGCTTCCTGGCCTTTGACGGCGAGATGCCCGCCGACATGCGCGGCTATTTTATGCGGGAATACGTGCAGCCCGGCATTCTTGACCCGCAGCAAGTGGCCGGAGGCAGCCACTGCATGGCCCCTCGCTATCTGGCCGACCAGATTGAGCGCTCCCGCCGCAACCTGGGCCTGGAGACCATTGACGTTTTCTACATTCACAACCCTGAATCGCAGCTGGCGGAAGCGGCCGGGGTAGCGCGCCCGGTCTTTCAGGAGCGCCTTCAAGCCGCCTTCACCATGCTGGAAGATGCGGTCAAACAAGGAAAAATCCGCTACTACGGGGTAGCTACCTGGTTCGGCCTGCGCCGCCGGGAAGAAGAGCCGGATTACATGAGCCTGGCTGCCTTGCTGGATATGGCTCGCGCGGCCGGCGGCGAGCAACACCACTTTCGCTTCCTGCAGCTGCCCTTCAATCTGGGCATGACCGAAGCCTTCGCCCGCGCCAGCCAGTCGCTGAATGGCGAAGAAATGTCGGTAATCAAAATGGCCGCTCGCGCTGGTTTGGCGGTGGTGGGCAGCGCCACCCTTCACCAGGGCCAGCTCATTCGCAATTTGCCGGAGTTTGTGCGGCAGGGGCTGGGCATGGCCGGCGATGCCGCCAATGCCATCCAGTTCTCGCGCTCGGCTCCCGGCCTGACCACCTCGCTGGTCGGCATGGGCTCCAAAGATCACGTGCTGGCAAATCTGGAGCCTGCGTTCCATCCCCCAACCCCGCCCGAGCAGTGGGCCAAGCTATTCAGAGCGCAGTGAGGCAATTGGCAGCAGGGATTTAGCGGTACCTGCAACAATTCCTAAGAGATGGTTAGTAAATTGGGATCTGTAACCGCCGGAAGCCTCACTCTCCGCGGAGCCAGAATATATCCACAATGCGCTGGTCGGGATCGAGCAGCATGATGCGCCCGCCCAGGGCCACGCGCGCCCATCCGCCGGGCAAACGGGGCAGACGCTCTTCGCACTGATCGGGCAGCAGCCGAACCCGCTTCTGCAGGCCGGGAGGCAAGGTCCCGTTGCGCTGCAAGTGGCGCTCGAGACCGGGCGGGAGATTGCCTCCCCGCTTAGCCAGACCCGGAGGCAGGTCGCGATAGCTGTCGGCCATGCAATCGCTGATGACATCCCGCTCGCGGTCGGAGAATCCTTCCGGCCCGCGGCCGTAACCATCGTCGGCGCGGTAGATACGGCCACCCCGGTCGTGATCCTCGCCCTGATCATCATCATCTTCGTCGTCATCATGCCGCCGAGGGCGACGCTCAACGTAGGGTCCCTGATCGGGAGGCGGACCCTGATCTTCGTACCCGGCATATGCGTCCTGGTCAGGCTGGCGAGGCTGTGGCGCAGCCTGAGCCGCCGGCTGCGGGGCCGGTGCCGCGGGAGGCGCGCCTACCGTCCAGGCCAGCACAGCTTCGGATTCCACTACTGCCGGCTTCTTGCCGGTGGCCGCTGCCACGCCGGTGCCCGCCGCTGCGCCGCTGGCGGCGCCGATGGCAGCTCCCTTGCCGCCGCCGAAAATGCCGCCCAGCATTGCGCCCAGGGCCGTGGTGGCGCCGATCTTGGTTACGTTTGACTTGGTGTGGGATTCGCCTTTGATCACAAAGGGATTAGCCGAGACGTTATACGTGCGGCTACCGGAACGTACCGTGCGCAGCACCAGGGTGAGTTCGCCCGGGCTGCTCAGGCGTCCGGAACTCTTCACGTGCGCCACTTGCCCAGTGACTTCGGCGCCCTGCGGAAACAGAGTTCTGCCGTTTACTACCACGGGAGCGGCGAGCGTGCCATGGAAGCGGTCGCCCACATGCGAAGTCTCGCTGCTCAGCTTTTCGGTGACCCGCACCGAGAGCCGCGCGCCGGCAGGAATGTTCGCGTTCACCGCCGCCATCGCCGAGCCGGCTAAAGCCGCCGTCAGAAGCAGAACCAACAACAGGTTATTCCTGAGCCGCCAAGTCATACGTGTCCGTCCGCAAAAGAAAGTAGGTTGCCTGCGTAGAAATGTTAGGAGGCTGGGAAGGAAGGGACAACGAACGAAGGTCTATGGCCAGCGGATTACCGCCACCAATGTGGGCAAGCTCGATGCCGGCCAGTGCCAAGTTCGTTCAAAACACAATGCAACTTCGTAATCTGCAGGTTGGATTCGTATCAGGGCACGAATTCAGTCGTGCCGCACAAGACGGGAAGATTGGGCGGCTTCAGCCGCACACGTCATGTTCTTGATGGGAGCGATCTCCGCCGAGTTCCAAACGCAAGCTCCCTCGACTCGGGCTTGTCTCGCAAGCTCGACGCACCCTCGCTCGGGATGACAGACTAGAACTGAAAATGCATAAGCACGACCTACGGCGGCTGAATGCTTACTGAGTGCTTCCTGCTGATCGCGCGACCCTACTTCAGCGCGCTCAGCTGCGATGCTGCCATTTCGGCTGCCGGACTGGTGGGATTTTCCTTCTGGATCTGCTGGTAAAGCTTGCGCGCCTCGTCGGGTTGTTTGGCGCTATAGGCTTCCGCCAACCCAAGCTGGGCTTGAGCCTTGCTCACCGAGCTCGTGGGATGGGCTGCCAGCTGCTTGTAGAGCTCAATGGCTTTAGCATCGCGCCCGCTGTTCCGGTATTGGTTCGCCAGGGCGAATTTAGCCAGCGAGGCCAGATCCTGGTTGTGACCGCCGGAAAGATCCTGCAGTTGCTTTTCCGCAGCCGCTGAGTTGCCCAGGTCCAGTTCGGTGAGGGCCACGAAATAGCGCGCGATTTCGGCGTTACGGGTATGCGGGTAGTTCTGCACGACTTTCTGGAACAGCGGCTGGGCGGCTTTGGCCCGCTCGGTAGCCGAGTTGTACATCGCGGACAGGCCCGGTTGCGGCGGCGTACCGGCGGGAACAATGGGCGCATCGTAGGTGCGGAAGGCAGCGGCCATGGCCAGGCTGGCAGCCTGGTTCTGCTGCTGCAGGTAGTAGTAGCCGGCCAGCACAACCGCCACCACCACACCGGCAATGATGCCAACCGTGCTCAGGACCTTGCGGTGTTCCACCGCCCAGGAGACGGTTTCCGCAGTGGCCACTGCGAATCTGTCTTGTTTAAGCTGATGCCGGACTTCTGCTCGCACGAGGTTCCTTCTAGGGGCGCTGTGCCGGGAGGCTGAAATTCAGTGTAACAGCCGCAAAAACCCAGC
>DATJFA010000541.1:0-11221 GCA_035496015.1 Terriglobales bacterium
GACGCCAAGCTGGACACAGTTTCCCTTCAGGGACAGGACTTTCACTGGATCGAAACTTCCAGCGCCGGACACGGTGAGGCATCCCTGGTGCGCAATTACGTCTCTTTCGAAAATGGAACTTGTTACGAAGTCGAGATGGGCGTGAAAACCGCGAACAAGGATGGGATGGCCCGGGAACTCAACCCCGACCTGGTGATGAGCCGCCTGGACTCCATTCTGCAGACGGTGAAGATTGTGCCGGCAAGCCAGCCTGCCGCTTCGGCCGTGGAAAGCTCAACCGCGGCCGTTTCCCCCGAAGTCTCGCCCAAGTAGTCGCGCCTTTTCCCCCTGCCGGCTGCGTGCCCCTGCTGAGCGAAAGCTCAGCGGGGGCGCTCGGGTTTGAGCTTTCCCGCAGCGCGCGTGGCTGGACGAACAGTTGGGCTACCGCCGGGTCAATTTCACCGGTAAACTCCGCCACCCGCGCAGATGTGGCGCTAGTCTCCAGTTCGCTCGCGGGCTGCCCGCAAACTTCCACCAGCAAGCCATTTTCGCTGTGCCGTCTGAAGACCGCGCTCACGTGCCTCACCCACTGCTGAATGGGTCGGTCATCCCCGTTCACTTCCCCCTTTGTCCTCCAATAATAGGAGCACACCGCCAGGTTTGAAGAGGGTGAGACGGCGGTTATCTCAGTGTATTTGCGCGGCCCCAGGCTGCCAGGCCCCGACCGGCGGTCGGTGACAATCCACCCGCTCGCGCGCAGGCAGTAGTCAGGACTATGCACCCCCACCGTGGTTGGGACAATATAAAGCTCCAGCGGAGCGCCAGACTGATTGGAATATTCCCGGCAGACAACTCCGCTCCCGCCGTAAGCCGAGCGCGCTGCTTCGCAATCAGGCGTAAGCGCTTCTTTCCCAGAGTAGTCCCCAATTTGGTAGGGCAACTCATTCAACGCTGCGCTCCCCAATATTGGCGGCTCACCATTGGGCTTTGGCCTCAGAAGGCGCTGTGCCGCAATCCCCACAAAAAGCATAAGGGCCAGCACCGCGCAGCTCCGAATCCGTCGATTTTTACCCACAACAGGCTGGAGCGACAGCAATGGCCCGCTGCCGCTGACTTGCCGGAACTCACCACAACCTAGGAGCTGGGCCAAATAAAACAGCAATGTGATGGGCAACAGGAAAATGAGGAAACCCGTTATGTAATCCCACGCTTGCTCGTATTTCAGAAAACCCGGGCCTAAGCTGGCAACGGCGCAAACATCGCCCAGCAGCCGGATGAAATTCCCCAGGTAGGCCAGCGGGACAGCGGCCGCCAGCAGAACTGCTTTTTGTCGCCAGTTCCCGGCGAGCAGGTACACATACATAGTTGCCAGGAAGAGCATAGCCAGAGAAGACCGCACTCCGTCGCAAGCAGGCGCCACATTCGCCGCCAGAGAGGCCGGGCCCAGCAGGATCATGGTCCCGGCGCGCTGCACGTGAAACCCTGCCAGATTCACAATGAATACGGTGACCTTGGCGCACATTACCTGCAGGGGAAAGTCAATGCTGGCCAGCAGTGGCGGAGGCACAGGTATCAGCAGCAGCAGAAGCGCCAAGGGAAAAGCCAGCGTACGCAGCATTTGGCTGCCATAAAGCCCGAGCACGATTCCGCTCAGGGTCAAGGCGAGCAGCAGCGGCGTAAGGGAAAACCCGATCTGCATTATGCCTAATAGAGCTGTTGCCGCAATAGCAACTGCTGCTATAACCAATCCCGCTCTGGAGGTCTGTCCGGTACTGGCCCCAGTCCTCAGCCTGGAGTACGCAACCAGCAGGCTCACCAGCGGCACCAGCGCGAACAGGGAATATGTCCCGTCCATGATCCACAACTGGACCATGGCCACAATGCGATCCCAGAACAGGAGCGTCAGTAAACCTGTGAGCAGTGCGGCGTAGAGAACGGGCCTCAGCCGCGACCTCGCCTCGCTTTGAGCAACGGAGTTGCTATCTGGCTGTGCGGGAGCGGACATATTGCCAAAACAAAGACGCGCCACCCAATAAACCCAGTACAACGGTGGGATTTTCCGGTGATTTCTTCCCGTGCCCGAACGCGGCTAGCGGCAAGATGCAGATAACCACGAGCACCCGCAGCGTTGAGGCCCAAAGGTCCCGGGTGTTTCGTAAACCCACTACACACCTCGCCTTCTTGTGGGGCTTTTACCTACAAAGACTCGCCTCTCCTCCTCAAAAGCGCAATCATTTATCTCGGCTCCGGTATAGAAAAGGTAAACATTCTCCTCAAGCAGTCTTTATGGGCCGAACGGCTTGGTCTGACGTTGTACATTTCGAACGCAGGACTCGAACTGCGTGTCTCAGTTGGCCTAAGATGATGGGAAGAAGGCGATTGCAACTGCAGATGGACTCAGGCGTCTATTAAAAGCCGCGACACTGTGCGCGTGGGGATTCCGTGTTGGCGCAGGCTACAGGAGAAAAGACTGATGGATGCGAACGAGTTTCGTGATTTAGGGCACCAGGTCGTTGACTTGCTTTCTGACTACCTCAGCCATATCGAGGAAAAGCGGGTTTTTCCTGACGTGGAGCCGCGCCTGGTGAACCGCTTGTTTGCCGAGCCCTTGCCCCAGGAGCCGACTTCTGCGCCGCAAGTGCTGCGCGAACTCGAACAAAAACTGCTTCCCTACTGCACCCACGTGGGCCACCCCGGCTACATGGGTCTCATAACGCCCAGTCCCAGTCCCGTGGGGATTATCGCGGACTTTATCTGCTCGGCGCTCAACCAGAATATCGGCGCCTACTCCATTGGCCCTTCCGCCGTGGCCATGGAGCGCAGTGTGGTGCGCTGGCTCACCGACCTTTGCGGCTATGACGCCAACGCGGGAGGAAATCTCACCAGCGGCGGCATGATGGCTAACTTCATCGCTCTGAAGTTGGGACGCGATGCCGTGACCCACGACCTCGCGCAGCATGATGGAATTCAACAGCGCTGGGCTGTCTACGCCTCCGAGGAGCGCCACGTCTCGGTGGATAAGGCTGTGGATGCCATTGGACTCGGTCGCAAAGCATTGCGCGCCCTGCCTACTGACCCGGACTTTCAGGTCCGTCTCGATGCGCTGGAGCAAGCCATCGCCCGGGACAAGAACAACGGCATTCGACCCATGTGCATTGTGGGCATCTTTGGCACCACCAACACCGGCGCCGTGGATAACATCCGCGAACTGCGCCGCATCGCCGACCGCGAGGGCATGTGGCTGCATGTGGACGCGGCCTACGGTGGGGGCATGTTGCTCTCTCAGGAATGGTCCATGCGCGAACGCGGTCTGGAATTGGCGGATTCCATCACCATTGATCCGCACAAGTGGTTTTACGCTCCCCTCGATGCCGGGGCGGTGCTGGTCAAAGATCAGCGTCGCCTCACCGCCTCGTTCGGAATGAAGCCTTCTTATCTGACCGACGAACTCGACCAGGCCAACGAGCGCTATCAGTACTACGTTCACGGATTCGAGCAGTCCCGCCGCTTCCGCAGTCTGAAGGTCTGGATGAGCTTTAAGCGTTACGGCGCGCGCCAGATTGGGGAGTGGATTGACAACAACGTGCGCCAGGCCAGGCACCTCTACAGCCTGGCTGAGAAGCATACTGAATTCGAACCGGCCAGCAATCCGCCCATGTCCGCCATTTGCATTCGCTTCAAAAACTCCGCATTGAATGAGGCGGCGTCAAGGAAACTGCATGCCGAAGTGGCGCAGCGCGTGGAGCAGAGCGGGCGCTTCTGGATTTCGACCACGGAACTGAAGGGGAAATCCTGGTTCCGCATCAACCCCGTCAACTTCCGCACCCGCCAGCAGCACATGGAGGAACTCTTCGCCCTGCTGCAGCAGGAATGCCACTCCGTGCTGCGCGAAAAAGCGGCATTGAGCCAGGCAAGCGACTAGACGGCTTACAACCAGACAGTGTTGTTTGGGCGCAACCTGCCCATGCCCGAGAGCGCGAACGAATGGGAACCGAATTCCTTCGTGCCTTTGTGTCCTCTGTGGTGAAGAACTCTATTTTTTCTCCGCAATATCCACGTAGGCCCGCGTCTTTTCCCAATCAATATTCATCACGCAGGAGCGCGGGTCTGCCTTCTGCAAGCTGATGGTGAAATTCTCCACGTTAGAGGGGAGGGCTTGAGTCTTCATGTCAACCCGTGCCAGGTCAAACTGCTTTCCCGGATACGGGATGCCCCACTCGCCAGTCTTTTTGCTGATCACCAGCTTCCAGGTTCCCTCCGCCGGCACGGTGAACAGGGTGTAATGTCCGGCAGGGATGGCGGTGCCCGCTATCTCCAGGTTTGCGGTCGTGTCGAATGTGGTGGCTTCGTTCGCGCCAGTGCGCCACTCCTGGCCGTAAGGCACCAGGCCGCCATAGATTTTGCGGCCCTTCACGCGTGGGCTGCTGTAGTCCACGTTGATGGTTTTGCCGTCAGCAAACTGGCACTTGGCATTGGCCGGCGGGCTGGGACGCTTGCTCTTGTCCTGCTGCGCCACAACCACCACCGCTACCATTGAGACCACCAGGAGAGCTCCAACCGCCAGCAATGTTTTCCGCATCATTTCGCTCCTTTGAGTGCGGCGACATTATCCGCGATAGGGAAGTAATTTGGCAATGCGGGTCACTACTGAGGCCAACCCGACTGGATTGTTATGTCTGGATTCGACAAGACGTTGCAAGCAACGTCTCTACGGGAGCGCAGTTTCAAATGGACCAAGCGTGAATATCGGTAGAGACGTAACTTGTTACGTCTCTAAAGTGAAACAACAACTAAACCGTCACGTACTTTCCCGCCTCAATCACCCGCGCGGCGATCTTGCGGCGCAGTGCCACCGTGTTCACCGGCTCATGCTTGCCCAACCGCCGCAGAATCGCCATCTGGGTGCGCAGCATGTCGCCCTCGGCAATCGCGGCAATCACCTTGCGTCCCGCCGCCTCGATTTTCTCCATGCCGCGTGAGAGGTACACCTGCGCCATGGCCACGGCCAGCGCCGCTGCCGGCTCGCCATTGCGCTCCTGAATTTTCTGCGCGCGCAGCAGCGCCGATTCCATGGCATAGACCTCCATGATCATGTCGGCCAGCGCGCCCATGATCTCCTGCTGGTCCACCAGCGCCTGCATGTATTTTTGCGACGCCGCACCTGCCGCGAACAGCGCCAGCTTTTTGGCGTTGCTCACCAGCGTGCGCTCGGTGGCCAGCGGCCCTTCCAGGCCGTCGCCCAGGCTGGGCCCGGCCAGCACCTCGTCCATCAGCTTCTTGATGGCGGGCAGCAGCGGCAGCTGCCCGCTCATGGCCCGCTTCAGCAGCCAGCCGGTAATGATGAGCCGGTTGATTTCATTGGTGCCCTCGAAAATGCGGTTCACACGCGCATCGCGGTAAGCGCGTTCCGCCGGATACTCCTCCACGAAGCCGTAGCCGCCATAGATCTGCACCACCTCATCCACCACGTGGTCCAGCATCTCCGAGCCCCACACCTTCAACACCGAGCATTCCACCGCGTATTCCTCGATGGCCTTACGCGTCTCCCCGGTGGCATTGGCGCCCGCTTTGTCCACCTCGCCCAGGGCAACATCCATCATGCCGACGGTGCGATAAACGATGGATTCGCCCACGAAAATCTCCGTGGCCATATCCGCAAGCTTTTCCTGGATCAGCCCAAATTCGGCGATGGACTTCCCGAACGCCTTGCGCTGCTTGGCATAGCCGATGGCATGATCCAGCGAGGTGCGCGACCCGCCCACGCACATGGCGCCCAGCTTGTAGCGGCCGATGTTCAGAATATTGAACGCGATTACGTGCCCTTTGCCCACTTCTCCCAGCACGTTTTCCACCGGCACCTGGCAATCGTTGAGGATCAGCGGGCAGGTGGAGGAACCCCGAATGCCCATCTTGTGCTCTTCCCCGCCAATGGAAAAGCCGGGGAAAGTTTTCTCTACCAGGAAAGCGGTGAACTTCTCGCCGTCCACTTTGGCGAACACGGTGAACAGGTCGGCAAACCCGGCGTTGGTGATCCACATCTTTTCGCCGTTCAGGATGTAGTGCTTGCCATCGGGCGCCAGTTGCGCCCGGGCCCGGCAGTTGAGCGCGTCGGAGCCCGCCGAAGCTTCCGAAAGCGCGTAGGCGCCCACCATCTCCGTGGTCGCCAGCTTGGGCAGATACTTCTTCTTCTGTGCCTCGGTGCCGAAGAACACGATGGGCAGTGTCCCAATCCCGGTGTGCCCGCCCCAGCTCACGGCGAAACCGGCATACTTGGCCATGTGGTCGGCCAGAATGCAGGAGCTGACCTTATCCATCTCCGCCCCGCCGTACTCCTCGGGAATATCCACCGAGGTGAGGCCCAGTTCGGCCGTCTTCTTCAGTAGCTCGCGGGTGAGCGCCCAGTCTTTGTGCTCCAACCGCTCCGCCGCGGGCACGACTTCATTCGTGGCAAAGTCGTCGGCAGTTTGCGCGATCAATTGGTGCTGCTCGTTAAAATCTTCCGGGGTGAAGACCTCGCTGGTGGGCCGCTCTTCCAGCAGAAAGCTGCCGCCGGGAATTTTCGTCTTGGGTACCGCCGTTGTCGTTGCCATAAACTCCTTTTTTCAAACCAATACCGCAGAGGACGCGAAGGACGCTGAGGTCATTTTAGATTGATGAACTGGCACGTGTGAATCGAACGATAGTACCGTTCCCCGCATTACGTCTGACCTGCCAGGCCATTGTCCGATTTCAAAACCCTCTGCGTACCCTGCGTCCTCTGCGGTTTTAATTAAGGTTTTCGAAGATGCCTGCCGCGCCCATGCCGCCGCCCACGCACATGGTTACCAACCCGTAGCGTCCATTACGCCGCTTCAGTTCGCGGATGATGCTCGCCGTCAACTTGGCGCCCGTACAGCCCAGCGGGTGTCCCAGCGCGATGGCGCCGCCGTTCACGTTCACGCGATTCAGGTCGAGGCCAGCTTCCTTGATTACCGACAGCGACTGCGCCGCAAATGCCTCATTCAGTTCGATAACATCCATCTGCGAGAGCTGCAGCCCGGCCATCTTCAGCGCCTTGGGAATGGCATACACGGGGCCCACGCCCATCTCTTCCGGTTTGTAGCCGGCGGTGGCGAACGAAATGTACCGTGCCAGCGGCTTGATGCCGAGCGCCCGCGCCCGCTCTGCCGACATGACCACCGCCGCGGCTGCGCCGTCCGACATCTGCGAGGAATTTCCCGCCGTCACAGTGCCCCGGGCATGGAACGCCGGCTTCAGCGACGCCAGCACTTCCATGGAAGTGTCGGCACGCGGACCTTCGTCAACCTTGAAGGTGATTTCCATGCGCTTCGGCTTGGCGCCATTGGGCGTGGTGAAGCTCACCGGCACGGGCACGGTTTCGTCGTCAAACTTACCCGCCTGGATGGCCGCGATCGCGTTCTTGTGACTGCGCAGCGAGAATTCGTCCGCCTGCTCGCGCGTAATGCCAAAGCGTTTGGCCAGCCGCTCGGTGGTCAAGCCCATGGAGAGGTAAGCGTCGGGATAATGGTCCACCAGCCAGGGATTAGGCGAAACCTTGTGGCCGCCCATGGGGATCATGGTCATGGACTCAACTCCGCCGGCCAAGATAACGTCGGCGCCACCCGCCATGATGCGCTCCGCGGCCATGGCAATGGCTTGCAGCCCGGAGGAGCAGAAGCGGTTGATGGTCATGGCCGAGACTTCCACCGGCAGCCCGGCGCGCAGCGAAGCTATACGGGCCACGTTCATGCCCTGTTCCGCTTCCGGCATGGCGCAGCCCAGGATCACATCTTCAATTTCTTTGCGCTCCACCTGCGGCACCCGCTCCAGCACGCCGGTAATGGCCACCGCCGCCAGTTCATCCGGCCGCGTGCTGCGCAGCGTTCCCTTAAATGCCTTCCCTACCGGCGTGCGTACCGAACTTGCAATCACCACTTCCCGCATATGAACCCCTTTTCACCACAGAGGACACAAAGGGTCACGAAGGAGGTACTTGGCTTTTCCTTCGTCTCCTTTGTGTTTAGTTTCTTAAAGTTTTCCCCGTCTTCAGCGTGTACTGAATCCGCTCCTGCGTCTTGCGCTCGCCGCACAGCGATTTGAACGTCTCCCGCTCCAGGTCGAGCAAATACTGTTCGCTGACCGGCGTGCCCGGCGAAACATTGCCTCCGCACAGCACCTCCGCCACTTTAGTCCCGATCTTTACCTCGTGGTCGCTGATGTACTCGCCCTGCCGCATTAGATGTACGCCCAGCTTCAAGGTAGCAAACATGCTTTCCCCAGGGGCCGGAATATCGGTGCGCGGCACCGGCGGCTTGTAACCGGCCCGGGCCAGGTCGAGGGCTCGCTGCTTGGCGTCGGCCAGCACGCGTTCGCGGTTCATGGTGACCTGGTCGCCTTCGCTCAGGAAGCCCAGTCCGCGAGCCTCCTCCGCCGACATGGAAACTTTGGCCATGGCGATGGTTTCGAAGGCACGTTTCATTGCCTCGACTATTTCCACCGACTCGCCTCGTCCGCCGGGCCGCACTGCTTCGGCGCTGTCAATGGCGCGCAGCAACATCTCCTTGCAGCCTCCGCCGCCGGGCAACAGGCCCACTCCCACTTCCACCAGCCCCATGTAGAGTTCGGCATGGGGCTGCCTCACCGGGGCGTGCAGCGAGATTTCGCACCCGCCGCCTAAGGTCATGCCGAAGGGCGCCACTGCCACCGGCTTCGGCGAAAATTTGATCGCCTGCGTCATGCCCTGGAATTGGCGAATGGCCATATCAATTTCGTCCCAGTCGTCATCCTGGATCGACATGAGCAGCAGCATGACGTTAGCACCGACAGAGAAGTTCTGCGCATCATTGGTGATGACGAAGGCATCGAAGTTGGCGCCCAGCGCGCCCGAATCCGGCCGCCCGGGTACGCCCAGCGTCTGCGTGATCAGTTGCACGATGTCGCCGCCCAGCGCGTTCATCTTGCTGTGGAACTCGATGCAGCCCACGCCATCGCCTACATCCACCAGCGACGCGCCCGCGTTCTTCTTAACTACGTGGCACGCCTTTTTGAGCGCGGGCAGCAGGACCACTCCCGCCGGCACCGGTTCTGGGCGGTAGTTGCCTGCGCCCAGATCGAAGTAATCGCGTCCCGAAGGCGCCTCGCGGTCGTCGCTATACCAGGATTTTTTGCCGGAACCCAGCAGGCGCTCAGCATTGGCGGCTACGGGCCGGCCTTGCTTCTTCAGCTGCTCAACCGTTTGCTCCACCCCGGCCGCATCCCACAGCTCGAATGGTCCCATCTCCCAGTTGAAGCCCAGGCGCATAGCACGGTCTATGTCGGCAATGGAATCGGAAATCTCCCCAATGCGGTTGGCCGAGTAAGTCCACAGGTCTCCCAGCGAGCTCCAGAGAAACTCCGCCGCCTTATCGCCCTTGCGCGGCCCGGAGCCGTCCAGGCCCAGCAGCATGCGCAGGCGCTGAGTGCTGTCGTCCACATTGCGCGCCATCTCCAGCGCCGGGAAGCCGGCCTTTTGCCGCGGCCTATACTCCAGGGTGCGCCAGTCCAGCGCCTGACGTTCGGCGTTCTCGCCCTTGCCCGATTTCTTGTAGAAGCCGCCGCCAGTTTTATCGCCCAGCCAGCGTCGCTCCAGCATGATTTTTACGAATTGCGGCACCTGCAGGTCCGAGCGCTCGTCGCGCACGTTCTGCTTCAGGTTGCCGACCACGTGCGCCAGCACGTCCAGACCCACCAGGTCGGCCGTGCGGAAAGTCGCCGACTTCGGCCAGCCCACCGCCGGGCCGGTAAGCGCGTCCACTTGCTCCACCGTCAGGTCCATCTCCTGCATGATGCGCATCACGTTGAGCGCGGAGAAGGTGCCGATGCGGTTGGCGATGAAGTTGGGCGTGTCCTTGGCGAACACAATTCCCTTGCCCAGGCGCACATCGCACAAATGGCTGATGGTGTCCAGCGCAGCCCGGTCGGTTTGCGGCGTGGGGATGATCTCCAGCAGCCGCATGTAACGCGGCGGGTTGAAAAAGTGCGTGCCGAACCAGTGCCGCCGGAAATCCTCCGAGAAGCCTTCGGCGATTTTGCTCACCGGTAGGCCGCTGGTATTGGTGGTCACGATGCTGCCCGGGCGCCGCGCTGCTTCCACTTTGCGCAGCAAGGCGCGCTTGATCTCCAGGTCTTCTACTACCGCTTCAATAATCCAGTCCACGCTTGCCAGCCGGCTCAGGTCGTCTTCAAAATTGCCGGTAGTAATCAGCCGCGCCAGGCCGGGCTCGAAGAAGGCCGCCGGCTTCGATTTGCGCGCTCCTTCCAGCCCCATTTCTGCCACGCGGTTGCGCGGTCCCTCGCCGGGTGCCACGATGTCCAGCAAAAGACACTGAATGCCGGCATTGGCCAAGTGGGCCGCTATGCGGGAACCCATAGTCCCTGCGCCGAGAACTGCAACCTTCTGAATATTTTTTCCCATAATGGTCCACCACGTGCTTCCACGTTTCCAGGAAGCTCTTACTTTTTACCACTCCCGGCACATTTCTGTCCGTGACCTGAGGTTGTCTCGCTCCCCACCTGCCAAGCGCTTCTTGCCGGGAAGACGGCGCAGTTGCACTCTTTGCGGCCGCTGCCGTACTGTGGCCAGGAATTTCAATTGCCTTCTTCGATTTTCCTTCGTGACCTTCGTGGTAGAAGCTTCTGAGGTCGGCGGCGTGAAGCGCCCAAAAACAGACCGGGCGCGTGCCGTAATAGATGTGGGGTGAGGATGGCAACGGCACGCGCCCTATTAAGTTGATTTAACTGTAGTAAAGGGATCGCTGCGCGTCAAGGAAAATCTTACAAAAATTATTCCATCAGTTCCAGTTTGGGAACAACAATCCGCCGAGAAGCGCAAGGGCGTGGATCACATATCCGTGTGATTAGAAATGGAGAACCGGTCCGGTGGAGAAACGAAAATTCTTCTGCGTGGGACCGAAGAACTGGTCGCGCAGTAAATCGCCCTGCACCCGCCAGCGCAGCGGCCCCAGCAGCCGATAATCAATGCCACCGCCTATAGCGTAAGCAAACGCCGTATCTGTGGCCGAAAAAGGCCGCGCCGTAGTGCTTTCGCTCAAGTGGCCGGCCCCGAACAAACCGTGCCCAAACGGCCGCACTCGGCCCACGGTAAAAGAGAGCTGCGGCCCGACCAGGAAGTGATACACGGTGCTGTCCATGTTTTCCCGGACGTTCACGCAACCACCTATAAACCCACACACATCGGTTACCG